>JANMLS010000285.1:0-19851 GCA_031372675.1 Verrucomicrobiaceae bacterium | reverse complement strand
GGCGCGGTCGAAGGCGTCGCCTTTTGCAAGGAAGCCGTCGGCAAAGCGTTTGATGGAGATGCCGGTGATTTGGGCAACGAGGCGGTCGCCAAGGAGGGCTTCGGCCATTTCAACGGAGAAGATGGCGACGGGGATGGGGTTTGCGTGGCGGGGGTTTTTGGAGAGGGAATTCCAGCGGGCCATGTGGAGGGCTGCTTGGAATGCGAGGGCGGTTTTGCCCATGCTAGGGCGGGCGGCGATGAGCCATAGTTCTTGGTCCTGGATGCCGTCGGTCATGCGGTCGATGTCGGCGATGCCGACACATGCGCCGGAAACACGGCCACGCATTTCGCTGCGGGCCATGAGGCGGGCCATGCCGTCTTGCAGGATTTTGCGAAGGGGGACGAATTTGTGTGCGGATGCGGCCCCGGCGGCGGTGAGGATGCAGGCGCGTTTTTGCAGATCGTCGGCGAGGGCTTCGGGGTCTTCGGTCTCGCTGTAGGCGCGGGCTGCAAGCTCGGTGCAGTCGGCGATGATTTGCCGGGCAAGGCGCTTTTTGCAGAGGATGTCGAGGTAGTAAGCGGCGTTGGCCGCTGTGGGGAGGTAGGTCCAGAGCTGGTTTATGAAGCTCGCGCCGCCGATGGCGTCGAGTTTCTCGCGGGAGCGGAGGGTGTCGGTGAGGGTGATGAAGTCGATGGGCTTGCCTGCTTCAGTCAGCTCGACAAGGACGCGATAGACGGTCTCGTGGGCGGGGATGTGGAAGCAGTCGGGGGTGACGTTTTTTTCCTGACACATGTTCAGCACGGGGCGGGGTGCAAGCAGGAGCGAGCAAAGGACGCCTTGCTCGGCTTCGGGGGACTGCGGGAGAAGCCGGTGGATGTCGGGCTGGTATCCGGCTTTTTTCGCGAGGTTGGTGGATGATTCGGACATGTCAGGCGATGAGGGCTAGGCGGATGTGGGCGGGGAGGTCGGTCCACTCGGTGGCGTCGGTGATGTCGGAATCGGGCCATTTCTTTTTTGCAACGGAGCGCCAGTCGCCAGCGGGCGGGGTGGTCATGTTTCCGCGAGTGCGAGCGCCCGGAGTGGCTTGGGGGCGTTTGGCGAGGGCGGTATCGAGGGCTTCGGCGAGATCGCGGCAGAGGCGTTCTTTGGAGATGAGCCATGCGCTGCGGAGGTCGAAGTCGTCGGGGGTGCCGGGGATTGCGGATCGCTCGGCTCGCATGGCTTCGAGGGCGCGCCATTTTTTTTCATCGGCGGGGAGGGTGCCGTTTTCGACGTGTTCGTGAATCTGGCCCTGGCAGACTGCGGAGAGCTGGGTGGCTCCGGGGAACATGGCGAGGATGCGCAGGGCGGCATCGGCGGCGATGCGAGCTGCGGGCGGGCGGCCCCCTTCTTTTTTTTCTGCGCTTTCCGTCAACGAAGTGACGGGGTGCGTGTTGTCCCCTTCAGGGGACGATAGGGGTACTTCTCTTCTCTTCTCTTCTCTTCTCTTCTCTTCTCTTGCTCCCACGTTCTCCCGAGTAGTCGGGAGAACGTCGGGAGAATCTTTTGGCTGTTGTAAGTCGTTGATTTGCTCGCCTGAGTCGGGAGATAATGGGAGAGAGTCGGGAGATAATGGGAGAGAGTCGGCGGTTATTTTGACCATCCAGCGGATGCCTTCGCCGGTGAGGACGGATAGGGCGTCGGTGAAGCTCTGTTCGTCCATGCCGGTCATGTCGGCCATGTCGAGGGCGGTGTATGGCCCGTCCTCGTCTGCGAGGTAGCCACGTGCCGGGCTTTTTGCAGCGAGTTGGGTGATGAGGCACCAGCAGGCGAATACACCGGCCTTTTTTTCGTCTCGCATGAGGCGTCGGTAGCTTTTACCGTCGTGTTTGGTCGGTAGTAGGACGAACGGGAGCCGGGAGAGTTTGCGGGTGTGGGAGTTCTCGAAGTGGACGGGCCAGTCCACGATGGACCATAGCGGTCGCTGCAAGGCGTCCCCGCGCCATTTTTTTCTGAGGCGGGCGATGGCTTCGGTGGGATTGTGTAGAGGGTTGTTGGCCATTATTTTTTTGAGACGGCTAGTGGATCACCGGGGAAGCGTGGCGCGGGGCCGTGGTATGCCCATAGGTCGCCCTCGACGTGGCGGGCCTGAATGATGTCGCCCGCGCGGAAATGGTTACCTTTGGCTGTGTGCGGGACTTTCACCCGCACGCGCAGATTGCCGTGCTGTGCGAGGACAAGGCGCGGGTTGAGGACCTGCTGGAGTATGGTCAGCTTCGCCAGTGCGGGCACCTGAACTGCGCTGGCACCGGCGTTTATTTTTTCCAAAATCAGATCAATGCCGGACGCGAGGAATACGATCTCTGGAGTGCGCTTGTAGTGCTCGCCCTCGACAAGGGATTCGCGCAAGCGCTTCAGTTCGCCCCGCGAAATGCCGAGGGTCTGCGCAAGCTCGCTTTCTGATATGGTTTCGGTGGATGTCATAGAGTGTCCTTTGTTCTCGGCTCGGCGCTGGGTGAATGAATTGGCAATGACGGAGGGGGGGGGCAAATTTCGACCCCCTCCCCCCCTGTCGATGTCTCGCCTGTGCGTGCTGAATGTGTAGCATGTCCGCCGTCTAAACCTGTTGAATGAGCGTGAACGGTTGATTGCGTATCAATGGAGCCGCCAGAACCATGATCAGCCCCGTCTATTTGCGGAATTTCCTCCCCACTCAAACCCATTCCAGCGGTCGGCAGCGTTGCAACGTAGCGCTCCCATTCCTCGGCAGGCGACTCAGTGACCAGCTCGACGCGCTGTGTCGCTCCGCCGGTCAAGAGGAGCAGCTTCTCGGTCGCGATGCCCAGCGGCACAGCCAGCTTCTCAATGTCGATTTCGTGGCCTTCGTCGCGCAGCCTCTCCGCCGAGTCCGCCACAAACTCCGACAGCGCAGCAACTGTTTTACCGCGCATCGTATCTACGGCGACACCCTCTCTCCGTCGCACAGCCTGGACCGTGTTCACACTCACGCCGACTCGCTCCGCAACCTTCCTAACGCTCATTCCATCTGCCAAAAGTCGCACAACCTCAGCATAATCCGCCTGCCTCTGAGAGAAAAAACGGTCCCCTGTGTATTTCCCATTCCGCTCCAGTAGTTGCTCCCTCACGCCAAAGTCCTGCTCAGAAAAAAAAGAAGGCGCGGAATCCAGTGCAGACGCCTGCACACCCTCATCGCCCTTGTTTGGCGCGAAAAAAAAGAGCGGGCCGGTCAGCATGGCAAAACCTCCGAATCTTTCAGCCATTGTGCATACGACGACGCCGACACACGCCACTCCTTACCGAACTTTCGCCCGCGCAGCTCCCCTGCCTCAATCATCTTCACCACCGCAGCCGTGGAAAACTGCGTGGCCCCCGCAATCTGCAACACGGTGAAATGCGGCTCAGGCACCGGCAACGTCGCCGCCGACACCATCCTCTTCGGACGCCCCTTCATGGCTGCACCCCCACACTCTGCAAAAGAGCATTCACCTTCTCGACATCCCCCGGTAAACCATCCAACTGCGTCATCTCTGACTCCTGACACGAAAAAGAAAGGCACGCCCTACCAGCATCGCGGAACCTCGTCCAAACAACCGCGCGGCCATCGCACTTCGGGCACCGCCCAGAAAAAAGAGACCGCCGGGAAATGAACGCACCCACCGGGATCCAATGAGCCTCGTAACCAATGCGAACCCGCTCAATATCATCGGCGAGAACTTTCGCCTCGCGTGCCACGCTGACTGCCCTATCTGCATGGATGGCATCGCCAATCACCGTGTCAAACTGCTTTGCAATGTCCGCAAATTCCGCTGCCGACACCGCCAGCGCGACGGCCTTCGAGTGCAACTCCAGTCGCGTCATACTAAGCAGCGACGATTGTTTCCCCTTCGCCGGGCTTCGGCTCACGCGAGGCGATACGCTTCGCGATTTCCTTTTGACGGCGGCAAGCCTCGCTCGCCACGTCCGGCGAACCAAGCGCTTGCAGTCCTCGTTCAATGACCAGCCGGAGCCGGTCGGCATCTTCGGGTGTTTCGATGACAAGTTGCATGACGCGCATGAAAGCGCAACGTGCTTTACCTGTCAATAAATTATTTGCATTAAAGCGCAGAATGCTTTAATCAGGACGAATGAGCAGATTTAGCAACACACTCACGGACTGCATTGCCCTTCGCGGCTGGAACGAAAGCCAGCTCGCAAGTCTCTGCGGAATCCCTCAAAGCAAAATCAATCGATGGGCCACCGGGAAAACAGCACCGAAGGCCGACAGCCTTCTGGTCGTCCTGTCCAAATTCGACGAATCGCAGCAGGCAAAACTGATTCGCTCATACCTATTGGACGAATTGCCGGACGCCTTCGCACACCTAGTAAACATCAGCCTCGCAGACCCGTGCATCTTCGCCGAGCAGCCCACCGAATACCTCGCAAAACCAAAGCCGCCAGAAGGATTGAGCAACGAGTTGCTGGGTCAAATCTACCGCGTCGCTGAGCTGGCCCGCGACGTCCCCGAAATCGCCGCAATCTTCGCCGAGTTCGACCGCCTCATCCAGCGCCGAGCGTTCAAGTCATAATGCGCGTCTGTGTCCCTCAACCGTCGCTGCGACAGATCCCAACAGAACGCTTCCAATTAATAAGAATGCCTCGTATTCGCGGTAGTGAATGGTCAGTATCGTGAGCGCCCCAGCAACAAAAATCAAAAGCCCGCAAAGCACCGTAGCCGCTGAATTCTTGTGAGTGGGAGCAACGCACCGCGCCACCAGTATAAACACAGCACCTCCAGCGAAGTAAGCAGCGAAAGCAGCGACCCAAATCAGCCCCCGAGTAAAGGCATCTAACTTACCGCTGAATCCTATCAGTGGCGAATTATCCAAGGCAAACCAGCGCAGCATGATGAAAACAGCGTAAAAAATCGCTACACCAGCGCCGCACGCAGACGGCAAAACAGCAACCCATCGACAAGCATTCCAGAAAGGATGATTTAAGCGCGTTTGCGGCAATTCAACTGGCGCGTCATTCAATGCACGCGCTTCGTCCCAAGCCTCTGCGTAACCTTCTTGATACCCGTCACGCCGCCCAGCTCGATATTCATCCGTGCTGCGCATCATGAATTGCCTTTCACTTTCCGTCGTATATTCCGGCTCGCTCATCCCCTCGCACTACCCCAGCCGCCACATCCAATCAAGCCCCAAGTCAAAGCCCCCCAAACCCCGTCCGCACCTGAGCCGTAGCCCCGCCAGAAACCAGCCCCCGAGCATCCCCCAGCGAAATCCCCACATCATCCCCAAGCTCGCCCCACGCATAAAACGCCGCCTGATAATTCCGCCCCGAATCCGCCGGCCCCTTGTGCCGGATAAACGCCTCACCCACCTCCCGCGAACGATACTTCGCCGCCATCCGCTGCCGCCCAAACCGCCGCAACTCATACCCCGCCTTCGCGAAGTCCGACGACGGCAAAAACCCCCGAATCCAAGCCGCATGCTCCCTGTCCACCACATCCCGCCGCTCCGTCTCATGCGCCCCAGGCACACAATACAAATCCTTACAAGCCTCCCAATCATCCACCGGCAACCCCAGCGCCCGCCAAGCCTGCACCAGCTCCCGCATCACCTCCCGGCAGATCGGCACCTGCCCATACGAAAGCCCACGGTCCCCACCCTTCGGACGCCAATTCTGTGCCGTCCGCTCCGAAATCTCCAAAACCCACTGCCCCGGCCTACCCTCCCCATAAACCAACTCCCGAAACCAACCCACCTGCGCCGCCCAAATCTCATTATTCCGAAGCCCCAAAAACTTCGCCATCAAATGCACCACATAAAGCCGCGGATTCCCCTCCCGCAACCCATCCGCCGCCCGCGCCATCGCCCCCATCACATCCCCCGCAATCTCCGCGTGCTGCGGAGCCTGCGAACCAAACCCCCCAGCCTTCAAAAACCCCTGCAAATCCGGCAACCCCATCCCCGCATAACACCGCATCCCATCCGCCGAGAAACAAGCCCGAGCCTGACGCAAAGTCGAATCCCCCGACCGCCGACGCGAAGCCTCCCCGCGCACATCCCCCGGCTTCACCACCGACAACCAATTCGCCCGAAAACCCTTCACCAAATCCTCCGTCAAAGCCGAAACATCCACATCCTTCATCGCCCCCCGCAAATCCCCCGAAGGATTCGCCTCCCGAGCCCAAGCCAACACACTCCACAAACAACGCCAATAAGCCGCCCGCGCCAACGGTCCGGGCGCCCGCACCGCCTCCCGATCAATCCGCTCCTCAAACCGCACCTGCAACTCCCCCAAACTCGGCAACCCCGACCGCCAATTCAAAAGCCCCAACCGCTCCCACTTCCCCTCCCGCTTCGCCTTATTCACCTCCTCCATCAACCGCCGAGCCTCCACCATCGCCGTAGCCTTCACCGGCGTCCCCGTCGAAATCCACTTCTCCTTCACCTGTCCCTCCACCGTCCGCTTCACCCGGAAAGTCCAATTCGCCCCCGGAGTCCGCTGCAATAAATTCGGAGTCTTCGATTTCACTTCTGAGCCTCCAGCACTTTTGCGCATGCATTCACCAGTTTTTCCGGTGGATTAGGAATCTGTCTAAGAATTGATTTCAGATACAGGTTTTCTGCCATTGCGGACATCCGCGCGCCTGGACGCCTTCCGATGGCTACAGTCAACTTTCCTTCTTGAAACGCTTCTGAGTGTGCGAGTGTGTGCATAGCTACCCTTCCTGCTACACCACACATATTCCGGCAAACAAGCAAAAACATCATCAAAACCCAACAAAATGCTACCTAAACAAATGACACATCAGAGAAACCCTAAAACAACTGTTTCCCCAACAGAGAACCGCGCCCCCAAGCCAATAATGATTTGTAATCATCAGGTCGTCGGTTCAAATCCGACTGCTGGCTCCAGTTTTCGCAGTGCGTGTGTGGACGTTAATCGCCGCCCTGACTGAGCCGCTTTTTCGGAACGTCGTGAAGCAAAGCGTGGGCTTCTCGCAGGATTGATGGGATGCGCTCGGCGAAAGGCGATGCAGCACAGGCAACGCGGATTTCATCATCGTCGAACGTGGCGGCCATTTCGCCTGGGAACCAGTGTCCGCCTGCGCCGCCGAGGAGGTTGTAGCGCATTTTACCCCAATCTGTGAGGCCGAAGCCGCGTGCGTAAGTGTAGAGGCGGAGGATTTCCTGCACGTTGATTTGTCCGGGGATGTCTGTGTAGTTCGGGAGTCCTTCGTGCCAACTGGCGCACCATGTTTCGCCGAGGACGGTCTGCATTTCTGCGCGGAGGCGCTGCTCGATGGAGCGCGTGATTTCTGCGGCGCCTTCGTAGTGGTCGAGTGCGGCGATGTGTTCCTCGAAGTCGCGCGGATTCGCCGCGCCGATGCTGAGTGTGTGTATTTCTGGACGCGAAAGGCACCAGAGATCGTTCCACTGCATCGGGGTGAGCGGTGCGCACGAATCGCGGAGCGCAGGCGGCGGGGCGTAGAGTTTTCCGCCTTTGTCGTTTGGCGAAATAATGAAGACGCCCATGTCGTGCGCGGTGGCGGCTTGCACTGCGGGCCAGTTGAGTTCGTTCACGAAATACCAATGCAGATTCACGTAATCAAAGGCGTCGCTTTCGATGGCTTTGATGATCAGATCGGTTGTTGCGTGAGTGCTGAAGCCGATGTGCTTGCAGCGGCCTTCGCGCTGAATTTTGCGGGCTTCGTCGAGGCATCCGCCTTTGCGCAGCGACCAATCGAGGTGCTCGGCGTTGTTGATGCCGTGGAGGGAAAGAAGCTCAACGTGATCGAGTTTGAGATACTTCATGGACTTCTCAAACGTCTCGCGAAATTCCTGCGCAGTGGCGAAGGGCGCGACTTTGGTCTGCACGATCATTTTCTCACGCGGAAGTCGTGGGAGAATCCAGCCGAGCTGCATCTCGCTGCTGCCGTATCCCCGCGCGGTTTCGATGTGGTTGATGCCGAGTTCCAGCGCGCGGAGGATAGTTTCTTCGAGATTGCGCTGCCCGGCTTTCTCGACCGTGTCGGGCGCGATGTCGTCCCACGATTGTTGGTAGCGCATCCCCCCGCAGGAGAAGACGGGCATTTGTAGTTCGGTGCGGCCAAAGCGACGGTATTTCATCGCAGCGGGCGTTAGACGGGAAGGCAGGCGAGGTAAAGCGCGGAAGCGGTATGCCTATCGTCCACGCGATGCGGGAGCGAGCGTTGCGGCTTTCATCGCGAGCATCGCAAACGCAGCACGCTCATTGCGCAGCGGTGCTGAGGATGAGGTGCGGAACAACTCGCCGAGGCGCTGCCAGTTTTCCTGCTCACCCACGCTGTTGCTTCGCAGCAACATGCCAAATGTGGCGACGGATGCAGCCCAGCGGAAATCATCGTCGCTGGTTGCCCACGTCCTGCCTGCATCCTGCGCCATGACTTGAAGCGAGCGTTCGCTTTTCGTGCCTGGGAGCGTGTGACCTAGCGTGATGGTAGCGATGTCTTCCGCTGTGTGGCCTGCTGCGTTTGCGGGAGCGATTTCGTAGAGCGTGGTGATTGTCTCGCTGGAGTAAAGCCGTGTTCGCGCCGTTGCGGATAATTTCCCCGCTTCGCCCTCGTAGCCGATGAGCCGGTAGGATGCGACGGTTGCGCTATTGAATTCCACGGCGATGCCCACATTTTCAGCCACGATTTCGCGTGTGCCGCCGAGCCGCGTGCGGATGCCGACGCGGAGCAGACGGTGGTTTTGATTCCACGGGCAAGGGCCGGTTTGCAGATCGAGTGCGACGGGTTTTTCCGCCGAGGCTTGCCTGTATTCGTAGCTGAATGCCTGGAGCATCTCGTCAATGCGGACCTGCTCCGGGCGCGGGAGTTGGTTCTTTTTTAATGAGGACGCGATCTCAGCGTGGCTCGCTGTTCCACTCGGAATGAGAAGCGCGGAAACCGGCACGCTTGCTACATCGCGGAAGATTCCTCCCGCATATGCGGCGAGCGATTTACCCGCAACGAGTGGAGTTTTTGGCGATGCGGAATTGGATGATGTGTATTCCGTCGCGCTGTCCGGCAGAGGCTTGCCGTGGTTGCGCCGAATGCCAGCGGGGATTTTTTCAATCGCAGTGCGTTCTCCGATATTTAGCGGAGCAGGAGCGGAATCGCTGGGAGAAATGCTAGCGTAGTCCGATGCGTCCACTTTCAACTCCAGATGCGGAGAGAGCACCGTGAGCTTGCCCGCAGGCGGAGTCGTGCTCGCTAAGGGAACGCTGCTGGCTCCAGCGAGTCGCGGCTCGGCAGGCGATGAGTTTGCGCTGCTTGCGCTGCGCGGGTGTTGAGAATCCGCGTCGTCGCGAGGAATGCCGATGAGCATTTCGCCCGTCTGTTTTTGCGCACTGCCCGCAAGTCTTGGACGGGTTTCCGTGAGCGCGTCAAAAATCGCATACGCGCCAAATCCAAACACCATGCAGGCAGCGGCAGTCGCGCCAAATTCCCATGTGCGCCACCACGACGGACCCTCGACAATCTTCCGCTTTTCATTTGCCAAAGGCGACGCTCCCGCAGCTTTCAGAATCTCGGCGCGTTGCTCGTGAGTGAGCGTGGCAGCAGTCTCCTGCGCCAGCGTGGAGCCAAGCATACGGCCAAACTTTCGGACTTGCTCCACTTCCAGCGCAGTCTGCGGAGCCGCGCTTAATTGCTGCTCAAACTGTGCGCGCTCGTGCGGGTCGAGTTCATTGAGCACGTAGTTTGTGAGGATGGGATTGTTTGCTTTCATAGTGCGTTGCGAAACTGGATGGGGACGGCTTCCCGTGGTGCTTGCTGAAGAAGCTCGCGGAGTTTTTTTAGCCCGACGTGCAGGAGAAAGCCGACATTTGTGGAGGACAGTCCGGTGATGTCGGCGATTTCCTTGTAGGACATTTCGTTTTGAAATTTTAGCCGGATTACTTCGCGCTGATTCGGTGTCAGCTCATCCAGCAATTTGAAGAGCCAGGTGGCAGCCTCGCGCCCGGCGAGTTCATCGTCGGGGCTGTGAGCTTCCGAGCGGCGCTCGTCCATAAGCGGCATCGGGATGATGCGGCTAAACTTCCGCAGATGGTCCAGCGCACCATTTCTCGCGACGGTGAACAGCCACGACTCCACATGACGCGCCTCCGTGCTCTCGGCAACGAGCGCGGCTTCATCGCCCACTCGGTTGCGGATGTATTTAATAAATGCCTCCTGCACCACGTCTCGCGCCGATTCCAAATCGCCGGTGATGCTTTGCGCATAGCGGACAAGGGGCCGCTCATAGCGATCCAACAATGCCTGAATATCGAGCGCGGGAAGCGTCATGGTTCGCAGGAGGATACGCCCAATGTCGCAAGTATATTAGACCGACGACAAAACTATATCCTGCCGCCTACTTCACCAGCGTCTCCATCGCGGGGTCCGACGCTGCGCCGAGTTCTACCGCCTTGTCGTAGGCTTTTTTTGCATCGGGTTTGTTCGATGGAGTTTTCGTAGCGAGCACAACCGCGAGATTAAACCACGCATCCGCATACTTCGGTTCGAGCTGGATTGCGGTATCGAGTTCCTTTTGCGCTGCCTCCATCCAGCCTTTCTGCGCGGCGGTGATTCCGAGGTAATTGTGCGCCGTAGCGTTCTTGGAATTGATCGCCAGGGATTTGGTCAGCGCGTTCACTGCGTCATCGTATTTTTCCTGGCTGTAATAGACGATGCCAAGCGTACACCACGAAAAGGAATCTTCAGGAGCAATGGCGATTGCTTTGCGAAAGCTGTCCTCTGCCTGCTTGAGTTTGCCTGCGCGAAACTGCACGACGCCGCGATTTGAGAGCAGATAGACATTGTTCGGCGCGAGCTGGAGCGCTTTGTCGTAGAGCCGTTCGGAATCGGCATATTTTTCGCGGTCGAAAGCAGCCTTGGCCTGCTCTGCGAGGGGCTTCACATCAGGCGGGAGATTCGGGATGCCCGATGTCTCGACTCCAGTTGAATTGCCTGGAGGTTTGGCTTCAGGAGTGCCGGGTTCAGTCTTAATTTCCGTCGGCTCTTTTTTAGGAAGATCGTCGATTTTAGAAGTTGGAGTCGTGAGCTTCGCCACATCCGTATTTTTCGGGTTTGGTGTTGCTGTATTTTTTGGCGGAGTCTCCGGTTTGTTTGGACTGACGGACGGATTTTCGTTCGGTTTATCCGGCGTCGGGGCGGGGTTCTCTGGCTGCGCGGGAGACGCCGACTCCGGGGCTGTGCCGGGCAGGACGGTGGCGATGGTGTTTGGGTCCTGCACCATCAAGTCTGCTTTCTTAAACAGGCGACGCTCATCGGTGCTGAGCTTGATCACTGGCTGAGTCAGGAAACCGATTTGTTTGAGCAGCGCGTCGGACTGGATTTGGAGCTTATCCATCTCCTTTTGGATCATCTTTTTCCGCTGCGCACGGTTGGCGTCTTCTTGCAGAACACGCATCACGATTCCCTGAAGCAGACGATTCTCATCAGTCATCTTACGCTGCTCCTCGGTGCTTGCGGTTTTCTCGGTTTTGAACTGCTGAATTTGCTTCGAGTAATCACCGACTTTCTTTTGAAGCTCACCGATTTCGGCGGTTAGTTTCGTGCCGGTCTGATTTGAGGCGAGCAGCGCTTTTTGCGAATCCGTGACCTGCTTTTGCAGGCTGGCGAGCGCTTGCTCTTTCTCCGCAGAGTCCACTTTGAAATTCATGATCTGCTTTTCAGCCTCGCCCAATTTTTTGATCAGCCCGGCATTGTCCGTGATGAGCTTGTCGGTCTGCGAATTCAGTTCCTTGAGCTTGGTGATTTCCGAGCGGGCATCGTCGCGCTCCTTGGTCAAACCAGCGACTTTCCCCACGAGCGATTCGCTCTTTTTGCGCTCGGCGGTGAGCAGTTCGACGTTGTCCGCAGCGAGTTTATCCGACTGCTTTTTCAGCTCCATGAGCTTCGCGATTTCAGTACGCGCCTCTTCGCCGGACTTCGATAAAATGGCAATTTGTGCAGTGAGCGCTTCGCCCTTTTTCCGCTCGTCGGCAATCACGCCTTCGAGGGTCTTTATCTTGCCTGCAAACTGCACCGCCTCACGCGCACCGCGTGACAGTTCTTTAGCGCGGGAAGTCAGTTGGTCTTCGCGCTCGGTCGCCGCCGCAAGCTCAGTCTGCGCAGAGTCGCGCTGTCTTTTAGCCTCCGCGAGCTGCGTCTCCAGCTCCTTCATCCGGGTGTCATTTTTTTCGCCGGTGTTTTTAATTTCGAGGACGTTCTTTTGGTAAAGGTCGGCGAGGTCTTGCGCCTTCTTTTGTGCTGTCTCGGCGGTCTTGCGGGTTTTTACTGCCGTCTCAAGTTCATCTGAGAGTTGCTTGCTTTTTTGTTTCTCAGCGCGGAGTTCTTCCTGCGAATTTTGCAGGCGGTTTTCGAGTTCGGAAATTTGCTGGCGAATGAGGTCGAGGCTTCCTGTGGGAGTTTGGGGTGTAGTGGGTTTTTTGGGGCCACCCTTTACTGTCGTGCGGATTTCCGGCGGGTTGTTGTCAATCGGCGGAAGCGGGATGCCTTCTGGCGTTTCTAGCGGCGGGAGCGGAGTTTCACTCGGCGTGATGGGCGGCAGCACACTCGCATTACCCGTTCCGGGCGCAAGCTGACCTTGCAGACGGTCAATCGAATCCATCGTCCGCTTGAGGCGAAACTCCACAATATCCTTCTGCCATTCCGGCCAAGTCACCTTCACGCGGGTGAGCATGTTTGCAGCGGTGCGGTAGTTCTGCATCGCCTCTTTCAGCTTGTTGTTTCTCTCCTCTTCTTCGCCTTTACGGACGAGCAGAAACGCTTCGACGAATTGCCCCTGCGCGGGCGAATCTTGGGCGCGGGCTGGGACGAGTGGCAATGCTGCTAGACCAGCGAGCAGGCAGATGATGGCAAATGTACGGCGCATAAAATAGTTTGGCGTTTTTTGAGGAAAGGGGACGGAAACTAGTTGATTTGAAACCGCGTGGCAATCAGTTCTCAGCCTTTTCGACATGAATACGCCGTTATCTAATCGTCCATTCCCCCGCCCTGCTTCGTGGCTAAAGCTGCCGCAATTCCGTGCTTTTGAAACCACCCGCACATCCGCGCATCGCGTGGCATCCGGCTCCTTCGGCTGGATCGAGCGTCTCGGCAACGATGCGATGATTTCCTACAAAAACGACGCCGCGCTTGCCGAGTTCAGCGCGGGATTTGAGCAATGGTGCGCCGAAGCAAACTGGCAACCTGCGCGAATTTTCGGGCGATTTCTCCCGATCAAAAACGACGAACGCATCGCGCCATCGCTCATCTCCGGGGATGCGACGCTGCCTTTGCAAACCGTGGTCACAGAGTCCGGCGTAAATTACGCGCTCGATTTCGAGGCGGGCTACAGCCACGGCCTATTCCTCGACCAGCGGGCAAATCGCTCGCACCTCCGCACGCTCGCTCCCAAGCGGCTGCTCAACACATTTTCCTACACATGCAGCTTCAGCGTAGTCGCCGCGCTCGCTGGCGCGGAGACGGTGAGCGTGGACCTCTCAAAAAAATCCATTGATCGTGGACGCGAGAACTTTTCGCTCAATGAAATCTCGCACGAAGGGCACCGCTTCATCGCCGACGACTTGCTCGATTTCCTCCAGCGACTCGCAAAACGCTTCGAGAAGTTCGACGCCATCTTCCTCGACCCGCCCACATTTTCTCGCGGTAACAAAGGCCGTCGCTGGCAAGTCGAGCAGCACTTCGAGGACTTGCTCACCGCCGCGCTCGAAGTCGCCGCGCCGCGCTGCGCCATCCTTCTTTCCACAAATTGCACAAAGTTCGACCCAGCCACGCTGGAGCGAATGGCCCGCTTCAGCGGAAAGCTAAACCGCCGCACCGTCGAATGCGTGCGCGCCTCATCGCTGCCCGATTTCCCGCCCGGCCACGGCGCAAGCACGATCTGGATGAATACGCGATAAACCCAGAAAAACAAACAGGCCGACCTCTTTGAAGAAGCCGGCCTGTTCGTGATTATCGGAGAAAAATTACTTCTTCTCTTCCGCTTTTGGCGGGTTGCACTTCTCGCAGACTTTGCCGTCGGCTTTCGCCTTCACGCAGCACGGATGTGCGCATTCCTTGCCGGCAGCTTTCGCTTTTTCGCAGCAAGTTTCTGCATAGGACACGGTGGTGACGAGGGCGAAGACGCCCGCGAGGATGAGCTTAGTGATGTTCATAGGACGCTGAAAATAGCACTCAAACCGCCCACGCCAAGCGATTCCTACACGATTTCAAAAATGCCAGCAGGCTGCGTTAAATGCGGAAATCGCGATGGCACGCTGAACCCGAACGCGGCGATTGGAGCCTGTTCGCGTAAAGGAGCGGTGAATTTTAATCGCGGCGTTCGGGTTCACAGCTTTGGTGTGGAAAACAAGGTCTTCGAGCGATCACGGCGAAGCAAAGGGATTTTGCCGTACGGGTCTTACCCACTCGATATAGCGGTTCACTTTATAGACCGACCACAAGTAATTGTGCTTGCGGGGCGGCGGACTCCATTTCAGCATCGGGCACTTTTAACCCACGAATTACCGCCCATGTATCTAAAATCACTCGAAATTTTCGGCTTCAAATCGTTTGCGCCAAAGACCGTGCTCAACTTCGACCGGGGTGTGACTTGCGTCGTCGGGCCGAATGGCTGCGGCAAGTCCAATGTGCTCGATTCTATCCGCTGGGTGCTCGGCGAGCAGTCGGCGAAGGCGCTGCGCGGTGGGGAGATGACGGATGTGATTTTCTCCGGCACGGATTCGCGGAAAGCGCTCGGGATGGCGGAGGTTTCCATGACTTTCAGCGAGTGCGAGGAGCAACTTGGGCTGGACTGGCATGAGGTAAAAATCACGCGCCGCGTGTTTCGCGAGGGCGGCTCGGAGTATTTGCTAAATGGGACGCCGTGCCGACTGAAGGACATCCACTCGCTGTTCATGGATACGGGCATCGGGCGCTCGGCCTACTCGATTATGGAGCAGGGCAAAATTGATCAGATTTTGTCGAGCCGCCCGGAGGATCGTCGCGCGATTTTCGAGGAAGCGGCGGGGATTACGAAATACAAATTCCAGCGCAAGGAAGCACTACGGAAGCTGGAGGCGACGGAGGCAAATCTGCTGCGGCTGGCGGACATCATTAAGGAGGTGAAGCGGCAGATCGGCAGCGTGCAGCGGCAGGCGGGCAAAGCGCGGCGCTATCAGGCGATGCTGGATGATTTGAAGACGCTGGAGCTGCATCATTCGCAGCGGCAGTGGGCCGAGTTGGATTCATCGCGTGCGGCTTCGCGGGAGGAACTCGATTCGCTCGCAGCAAAGGCTTACGAGATGGAAATCTCCGTATCTTCCGCTGAAGAAGAATCGCAGGCTCAACGTGCTGCGCTGGAGGAAATGGAGCAGCACTTGAACGCTGCGCGGCAGTCGGTGCAGGACATCCGGCAGCGCATCGGGAATCACGAAAACCGGCTCGCTTTCAATGCGGAGCGGGCGCTGGAGTTCGAGCAAATGCAGGATCGCTATCGTGGGGATGTCGCGGCTGCGGCGGAGAAATTCCAGCTTGCAGAGACGCAGCTTCGCGACACGGATACTGAGCTTACGAGCATCACGGAATTGCTCGCCACGGAGCTTCGCCGGATGGAGGAAGTGCAGGCGCGTGCGGCGGAATTTACCACGCTGCGCGCTGATGCGGATTCGCGAATCTCCGCGCTGGCAAATGATGCGGGCCGGATCGAAAGCCGCCTGAGCAGTCTGCGAGCGCAGAGCAGCAATGTGCTGCAACAGCGCGACGGTGCGGAAGCCCGGCTCGCTGTGCTGGCGCAGGATGCCGCAAGCGCAGAGGAATCGGTGCTGCGGTTAAGCGAGCAATTGAGCACCACGACTGCGGACATCGAAGCCGTGACTCGCGAACTCGAAAACCGCACCGTCGCCGTCGGTGCTGCGGAATCCGTTCTTCGCGAGGCGCGGGAGAGTTTTTCGGTGGTGGAAAAAGAGCTGCGCGACACGCAGCGCACGTTGAGCGAGAAGGACGGGCGGCTCGGCGTTTTGCTGCAACTAAACACGGCTGGCGAAGGTCTGAGCGAAGGCACGCAGGCGGTGATCGGCGGTCTGGATAACCCGGATTTTTTCAAGCCCGCAATCCACGGCGCACTTGCGCAGAGTATTCAGGTGGACCCGGAATATGTCATCGCCGTGGAAGCACTGCTCGGCGCGAATTTACAGGCGATCATCATGAAAGATACGATGATGGCGGAGTCCGTGATGAAGACGCTCACCGCGCAAAAGCTCGGTCGCGCTTCGCTGCTCCTGCGCGACATGGACCGCATGTTCACGCACGAAACCAATGAGCTGATGCTGCTGCCGCACGGAGCGATTGATTGGGTGATCAACAAAGTGAAGGCGGAACCGGAAGTCGCTCGCGCAGTCGAGCGGCTCGTGAACCACAGCGTTCTCGTGCCCGATTTGGAAACCGCCATGCGCGTTTTCCCGCAGATGCGCGGCTCGGCAATCGTCACACTCGCAGGCGAAGTCATCACTGGCGACGGCGTGTTGCGCGGCGGCTCCAGCAAGCAGGATGCGGAGAACTCGATTCTCCATCGCAAAAACCAAATCATCACCCTCGAAGCAGAAGTCACCGCGCTGCGCGAACAAGTCGCAGTCTTGAACCAGCGGCACGACGAAGCGGCGGCGGCGATTGATTCCGCGACCGCAGGCATTGAGGAAGCACGCAACGAAAAGCAAAACGCCACGATGCAACTCAGCACCCTTCGCGGCCAGCATTCGCTGCTGGAAAGTCAGGTGCGCGACGCGGAGAAGAAGCTGCAAAATCTGGATTGGGAAAAGCAAAACGCCGAAGCCCGCCGCGCAGAAGCCGCGATCAAAATGGACGAAGCAGATGCGGAAATCCGCAGCGCGATGGAGATGTTCGACGCGCTCATCGCCCGCCGCAACGAAGCGCAGAACGAACTGGAAATGCTGCGAGCGCAGGAAGCGGGAGTTTCCGCCGAGCTAAACGAACTGAAGATCAAAGTCGCCACCGAGAGGCAGCGGCATTCATCGCTCCACCACCAGCGGCAGCCGATGGAAGCACGCATCGAGGAACTGAGCGGGCTGATCGAGGAACGCCGTCGCGACATCACCACCTACGAAGATCGCGCCGCTGCGTTGCACGCGGAAAATGCGGAAATCGAATCCAACGTGGAGCGTCTCCGCGCAAGCGTGGGCGAGGCCGAGGAAGCAGTGAACCGCTTGCAGGAAGAACGCCGCGTTTTTATCGCCGGAGCGGAGGAAGTCGCCGAGCGCCTGCGGATGCTGCGCCGCGAGCAGAGCGTATGCGTCGAGCAACGCGGCGCTCTCGAAGTGCGCGTGACGCAGCTCGAACTCAAGGCCAACGCAATCGCGGACCACATTTTGAAGCGATACAATGTCGCGCTGAACGAGTTCACGCCAGACAGCTACGCCCTCGCCGCCTGCCTGCGCGAAATCGGAAAGCGTGTGCGGAAAGTGGAAGTCGAAGGCGAGAGCGATGGTGCGGAACAGCCTTCCGAGCCTATCCAGAGCGACGAGCCAGCCGAGGAACCCGTCGCATTTGAATGGAGCCGCGTCGAGACGCTCGTGCGCGAACTCGACACCCGCCTCGCCTCGATGGGGCCGGTGAACATGGACGCCATCGCGGAATACGAGGAACTCGAACAGCGCAACACCTTCCTCGAAAACCAAATCGCCGACACCGAAAAGGCGAAGAGCGAACTCACCGAAGTCATCAACAAAATCAACACGACGACTCGCACGCTGTTCGCGGAGACGTTTGAAAAAATCCGCGTCAATTTCCAGGATATGTTCCGCGAGCTATTTGGCGGCGGACAGGCAAACCTCGTGATGACCGAGGAAGCCGATCCGCTCGAATGCGGAATCGAAATCATCGCCAAACCGCCGGGCAAACAGCTCACGAGCATCACGCTGCTTTCGGGCGGTGAAAAAACGATGACCGCCGTGGCATTGCTGTTCTCGATCTACATGGTGAAGCCCTCGCCGTTCTGCGTGCTGGATGAAATGGACGCGCCGCTCGACGAATCGAACATCAACCGCTTCATCAAAATCCTAGACCGCTTCGTGCAGCAGAGCCAGTTCGTCGTCATCAGCCACAACAAGCGCACCATCGCCCGCGCCGATGCGCTTTACGGCGTGACGATGGAAGAACACGGCGTCTCGAAACTCGTCGGTGTAAAATTCCGCAACCGCGAAGACAGTTCGGAAAAAAATGATGTGCTCGGAACCGAAAACGCGACGCCAATTCCCTCCGTCGCCGAGAGCTTCGGCAAATCGCCAAACCTCCTCAGCGATAGCTTCAGCGGCTCCGGCGGGGCAGCATAATTTGCGAAGCAGAACTGGAAAACTTTGGGAGCGAGGTCCGCGCAAAAAAACCGCCTTTTCCCTTGTCAGCATATTTCCCCGCGCTAGTTTCACTGCCCCTTTCCTCCGTAATAGGTGCCCGCGTGTGCGGGTGCCCGCTGGAATGGGAACTCAACTCGGAAACCGTGGTTTGTAATCTAAAATAACTAAATGATCGAAATGAAAGAACTGCTCGCGAAGTCCATGCGCGACTTCAAAGAGGGCAGCATTGTAAAAGGCACCATCCTCGAAATCCGCTCGCGCGAAGTGCTTGTGGACATCGGATACAAAAGCGAAGGCGCAATCCCATCGAGCGAATTCGATGACCTCGAAAACCTCCAAGTCGGCGACGAAGTAGAAGTGCTTCTCTGCCGCCTCGAAAATGATGAAGGCATGGTCGTGCTCTCCAAAGAGCGCGCCGCAGCCAAGCAAAACTGGGAAAAGATCGTCATCGTCTTCAACGAAGGCGGCCTCATCAAGGGCAAGGTAAAAGGCTCCGTAAAGGGCGGCCTGCTCGTGAACATCGGCGTCGAGGCATTCTGCCCCGGCTCCCAAGTGGACATCGTCCCTCCGAAAGACCTCACCGGTTTCATCGGCAACACCTACGAATTTAAGATCGTGAAGCTGATCGACGACCGCCGCAACGTGGTCCTCAGCCGCCGCGAAATCATCGAGGCCGAGCGCAGCGAAAAACGCGGCACTTTCCTCTCCGCAAAGAAGAAGGGCGATACCGTAAAGGGCATCGTGAAAAACCTCACCGACTTCGGCGCATTCGTCGATCTCGACGGAATGGACGGACTTCTCCACATCACCGATATGTCGTGGGGCCGCCTCACGCACCCAAGCGAATTGCTCAAGGTCGGGCAGGAAATTGACGTCGTCATCCTCGACATCAATATGGACAAAGAGCGCATCTCGCTCGGTCTCAAACAAACCCAGCGCAATCCTTGGGACAAAATCGAAGAACGCTTCGCAGTCGGCGCAAAAGTCAAAGGCAAGGTCACAAACCTCATGCCTTACGGCGCATTTGTGGAACTCGAAGAAGGCGTGGAAGGACTCATCCACGTCTCCGAACTCTCGTGGACCAAGCGCATCGCTCGCCCGAGCGACGTGCTTACACTCAGCCAGGAAATCGAAGCTATCGTCCTCGGCGTCAACAAAGACGAACAGAAGATCAGCCTCGGCGTCCGCCAGCTCGAAACGAATCCTTGGGACGCGATGGAGCACAAGTATCCAATCGGCAAAACCGTCAAAGGCATCGTCCGCAACCTCACCGCTTACGGTGCGTTCGTGGAACTCGAAGACGGAATTGACGGCATGGTTCACGTCTCCGACATGAGCTGGACCCGCAAGATCAACCATCCATCCGAGCAGGTGAAGAAGGGCGACGAAGTCGAAGCAGTCGTTATCGACATCGACAAAAACGCCCAGCGCATCAGCCTCGGTATGAAGCAAATCGAAGAAGACCCATGGAAGGGGATCGAGACGCGCTACAAGATCGGCGAC
>JANMLS010000267.1:0-4351 GCA_031372675.1 Verrucomicrobiaceae bacterium | reverse complement strand
CGACTGCTCCCCGGAGCTGATTGGCGCAGCGATGATGCGCCTTTTTGAAAACGGAGTGCTCGACGTCTGGCACACGCCCATCCAGATGAAAAAGGGACGCCCCGGCGTGATGCTCACCCTACTTTGCGAAGAAGCTGCCGTCGAAAAAATGGCCGACATCCTCAGCTCCGAGACCACCGCCTTTGGCATTCGTGTAGAAAAAATCACCCGTCTCAAACTCGACCGCACCTTCCGCCAAGTCGCCACTCTCTACGGCCAAATCACCATCAAACTCGGACTCAAAGACGGTCGCATCCTGCAACGCGCCCCCGAATTTGAAAGCTGCGCCGCCGCCGCCCGCGCCGCCGGGGTCCCCATCCGCACTGTCTTCACCGCCGCGCTCGCCGCCGCCGAAGCCATCGGCGAATGATCCCGGAGCAAAATGGCGGGAGTCAAATTATGGCAGATTTTGCGCTCACTTTTCTTGGCACTGGCACTTCACTCGGCATCCCGCTCATCGCGTGCGATTGCGACGTGTGCCTCTCCCACGATCCGTGCGACAAGCGCACGCGGGCTTCCATTTACTGCGAGACGCCGGAGTGCGCGTGGGGCGTGGATGCAGGGCCGGACTTCCGCTCGCAGGCGCTGCGCGAAAATATCTGCCGCATGGATGCCGTGCTTTTTACCCATGCGCATACGGATCATGTGATGGGGTTCGACGACTTGCGGCCATTTTGCTTCGGCGGGCGCAAGCTGCCTGTCTATGCGTCGGCGGAAACGATGGCGACTATTCAGCGGATGTTTGCGTTCGCTTTTGAGGATGACCCTCGCTCGATGGGCTACCTCCGCCCGGAGCCGCATATCGTTTCGGGGCCATTCACGCTGGGCGAGACGACCATCACTCCGCTGCCGGTCCCGCATGGGCGCGTGACGACATTTGGCTATCTCTTCGAGCGACGCGGGCGGAAGCTGGCGGCCTACTTGAGCGATTGCAAAGAAGTGCCGCCGCCCGTTTTGGAAACTATCGCGGGCGTGGAAGTGCTCATCCTCGATGCCCTCCGCCGCAAGCCCCACGGCACGCACATGAATGTGGAAGAAGCACTCGCAGTCGCCGCGCACATCGGCGCTCCGCAAACCTGGCTCACCCATCTCTGCCACGAACTCGGCCACGCTGAACTCAGTCGCGAATTGCCCGGCTCGGTGCGCGTCGCTTATGATGGGCTGAAGCTCTCTTTATGAAACGTCTCCTTCTCACCCTGCTCGCAACGCTCATCTCCGCAGTCGCGCAGGAGCCAGAAAAAACCGGCATCCCCGCTGGAAAACCGGAGATACTCAGCGATGCGGAACTGGCCGCGCAGACCATCGTCATCTTCAACGAAAACAGCATTGATTCCGTGGGTCTCGCCAGTTTCTACGCCGAGCAGCGCAACATCCCGCGCGGAAATCTCATCGCGCTGAAAACCTCCGGGCGCGAGGAAATCACCCGTCGCGAGTACGATGAAACCATCGCCGAACCGCTCCGAAAAACTCTGGCCGAGCGCGGGCTTTGGGTGCTGCGCAATGAGCGCAACGAAGCCGGCATGGTGCAGGAGACAAAGATTCGCTACGCCGCAATCATCCGAGGTATCCCACTCAAAATCGCACACACAACCGGCATCTACGAAGGCGACGTAGTGGAGGGGACCCCGCCGGAAATCGTGCAGCAAAATGCAGCCGCAGTGGATTCCGAAATCAGCATCGTCGGCCTGTGGTCGCGGCGCATTTCCGGCGTGCTGAAAAATCCCTATTTTAAGGAAACGATGTCCATTCACAAAACGGAGATGACGAGCCAGATCCTCGTCTCGCGGCTCGATGGACCGACTGCCAGCGACGTGCGCCGAATGATCACCGACAGCATCGCCGCAGAGAAAAACGGTCTGCGCGGATTTGCTTATGTGGATGCTCGCGGGCTGCCGGAAAAAGACCCCGCAGCGAGAGGGCTGATCGAAGCAGATCGCTGGCTCTTTGATCTCGCCGAGCACCTCCGCGCCGATGGGATGCCCGTCATTCTCGACAATGGCTCCGCGCTTTTTCCGGAGCCGTATCCGATGCGAAACTGCGCACTTTACCTCGGCTGGTACAACGAATTTATGCACGGCCCATTTTCGCAGGCGGGTTTCCAATTTGTGCCCGGTGCTATCGCAGTTCATATCCACTCGTTCAGTGCAGACTCACTTCGCACCACCGAGCGAAACTGGTGCGGCCCGCTCGTCGCTCGCGGCGCTGCGGCGACGATGGGGAATGTGTACGAGCCATACCTTTCGCTCACGCCGCATCTAAATGTCTTCGAGCGCAGACTCACCGAGGGATTCACATTCGCCGAGGCAGGGCACATGTCCGTGCGTTTTCTGTCGTGGATGACGACGTGGGTCGGCGATCCGCTCTACCGCCCCTATCGTTTTCGCGCTGAGGGCAGGACGCTCGCCAGCAACGAATGGGACGCTTACCGCGCCGGCGTGGAAGCGTGGGCAAAACCCGGCGGCAGCGACGCCGCGCTCATCGCCGCTGCAAAGCGCCTGAAAAGCCCCGTCATCTACGAGGGACTTGGCCTGCTCGATTTGCGAGCGGGGAACAATGCCGCTGCGCAGCGCTCCTTTCAGCAAGCGCGTGCGATTTACAAAAACGATGCGGATAAAATTCGCACTGTCATCCACGAGGCAGCGGCAGTTCATTCGCTCAAAGGCAACGTCGCCGCGCTCGCATTCGTCCGGCAACAAATCGCAGCCTTCGATGCTGGGACGGATGTGAATATTCTGCGCATTCTCGAAGCCGCATTCTCCCCGCCGAAAAAGCCAGCCAGCTCCGCTCCGGCAAAACCGGCAACGCGGTAATTTAAGTCCGCTTGGTTGTGCGGGCGGCGATTTCGGGGTCCCAGTCTGGCTCGTCCCACCAAGGCTTCTCGCTGAGAATATAAACGCCGATGGTGTCGAGCGTGATGACGGGATTGCGCAAAATGTCGTCCACCAGCGCGGCTACGGTTTCTTCGAGTTTCGATTCCGTCTTCGCCTGCGCCGCCGAATCAATGCCGGCTTGTGCCCGTGCCGAAAGTCGGGCGCGGAGCATGGCAAAATGGTCCGTCGCTCGCTTCATCGCGTTCTCCCGTGCAGTGGTCAATTCCGCGCCTTTTTTCACGGCCTGAATTGTGCGCTTCGCTGCGGTCTGGCACGCCTTGCGCCATTCCTCCTCGCCGAATTTTTCGCGCAAATGTGCTGCGCGTTCCTTGCCCATGTTGCGGTCTAGTTTGAAATGATACGGGCGCTTGCATGGCTCGATCATTTTGATCGGCGGATCATTCCCCACATCGTCGCACCAGAACTCCACGCTTTGCTCCGGGAACCATCCGCGCACGAGCCGCAGCAAGCCACCACGCCGGACGGCGTCCCACTCGCTTCCTCCGAGTGCTTTTTCCACGATCTTAAGATCGACCGAAAGCCGCACCAGATTTCGGAAGATCAACTTAGGCGTCTTTACGCCCGGCGCACTGCGCCACATCGCCCAAGCGCGTCCGCGATCATCCCAGCCGAGGAGGTCGCGGCAGCCATCCACTGCGCCGTGGCCGGGCCGCAGAAAATCGAGCGTGAGGTCTTCGATGACTACGCTGCGATGCACCGTGAACTTCGTCCTAAACATCGACGCGAGCGACTCCAGCTTGTCGGCAGGAATGAGCGGATTGCTGTCGCGCTTCATGCGGAACATGAACGAATTTGTCTCCTCGTCCCAGCGTTCCTCCAGGCCGAGATTGCGCTGCAAATATCCGCTGAATGCCGTTCCAAATTCCTCCGCCGCCGCATCCGCAGCATCGAGGTCGCGGGTGAGCTGCGATTCAGGACTGAGGCTGTGCATCCCATCAATCACGTCTTGCTCTTCAATGCTGGAGCGTTCTTTTTCCACCGCTTCTTTGAGCGATGGAATCGCATCGAGCAGCGCCTGCGGACCGCCTGCAAAAACTATCTCGCGCAATCTCGGAAGCTCCGAATCCACGAGATGCTGAAGGTCCGAAATGCTCGCGCGATAAAGCCCGAAGCCCTCCGCGAGCACCATGCGCCATGTTTCGTCCAGCGCGATGGAATCATCCTCGCCAGTCGTGAAAACCACGCACGGAATGTGGCCGACGCGGTCAATGCGGTCGAGCCGCCCAAGTCGTTGCTCCAGCCGCATCGGTGCCCACGGCAGATCGTGGAAGAAGACAGCCTTCGCGAACTGGAGATTGAATCCCTCCTCGCCCGTCGCGTCCGTGATCAAGACGCGAGCGAGCGGGTCGCCTGCGAAATCGGAAAACAATTCGCCGACCTGCGAGCGCGCCGCCGAGGTGCTTGCGAGCTTCACGCCTTCC
>JANMLS010000319.1:0-2221 GCA_031372675.1 Verrucomicrobiaceae bacterium | reverse complement strand
GCACGCAGGCGAAGACGCGCGTCGGGTTCGAGTACGCGGACGAGTCGGATGGGGGGCCGTATCCCATCCCCCGCGACGTCGCGATCGAGGGCGGCCGCGCCGCCGACGGCGACCGCCATGCGTTGATCGTCGACCGCGACCCGTCGCCGACGTGTTCCACTGAGTGTCCTCACAAGCGCGAGCAAGGACGGCGGCTGGCGTGCGGCGATTGCTAAACAATTCCGCATGGGAGCCGTGCGCGGTTCCAGTTCGCGGCGCGGCGCGGCTGCGATTCTCGAAATCTCGCGGCACCTCGGCGGCGGCGGCGACATCGCGATCACGCCCGACGGGCCGCGTGGACCAAACTACAAGATCGCTCCCGGCATCCTCTATCTTTCCAAGCACGCGGGCGTAGGAATTATTCCGCTGGAAATCCAAATCAGCAGCTACTGGCGCATCGGGAAAAAATGGGACGCATTGTGGATTCCAAAACCATTTTCCAAGGTGACGATGGTTTTTCATACGCCAGTCGAAGTGATGGGCAGCGACGAAGAGGAAACTCCAAAACTGGATGCTGCAATGGGCGCAAAATAGAGCGATAGGCGGATAACTTTTACTGCGCTTCGATTTAATAGACGCAAACAGATTGCGTTTGAAAGAGCGTGAGGCTAAACGAGCCTGCATGAAGAAAAGAACATTCATCTTCTCCGCTATTCTACTCGCGATGGCTGCACTTCATCCATTGCAAGCTCAGGACAAGCTCAAGGTTTCGTCATTCTCCACCATCTTGACGGAAATCGCTCAGACTGTGGGCGGCGGGCGGGTAATTGTTACCGCACATTTGAAGCCGGGCGTGGACCCGCACGATTTCGAGCCGAAGCCCAGCGATATGCGAATTGTCGCTGCCGCAGACCTCGTTCTTCTCTCCGCAAAGCACATGGAAGGATATGTCAGCCGGCTTCAGGAAGCGACCGGAACGCAAGGGAAATTGCTGCATGTAGGCGATACGCTGCCATCGCTGAAGCTCACTGTTCAGCACGGCGACCACTCTCACGATGGAGAAGACCCGCATTGGTGGCACAGCGTCCGCAACATCATCCGCGCAACGAAATCCGTGCGCGATGAACTCAGCCGCATCAGCCCCGCAGACAAGCCGCTTTTCACCGCAAACGCCGCAGCATACATCACCCGCCTTGAGGCACTGGACCAGTGGGTAAAGGTGAAGGTGGCAGAGCTTCCGCGAGACAGACGCAAACTCGTGACGAACCACGATGCTTTCGGCTATTTTGCTAAAGATTACGGATTTACCGTGATGCCTATCGCTGGCGTATCGAAAAACGCGCAACCCGGCTCCAAGGCGGTCGCGGAGCTTATCAATGCGATTAAAACTGCTGGAGTGAAGGCCGTCTTTTCCGAGGACATTGCAAACCCAAAAGCCATCCAGGAAATCGCGAAAGAAACCGGCGCGGTTTTTTCCGGAAAGCTAATGTCCGACGGGCTTGATCCGAAAGTCTCCACGATTGAGGGGATGTTTAAGCACAACGTCTCCACCATCGTGGACGGGCTGAAAAAATGAGAGGCTCTCCGATCCGTCGGGCGGTCATCGCCTTTCTACTTTTGCTCGCGATGATGCCTGTCCTTCTCAAAGTGACGGCACCCCGCGTGCAAGCAGTGGTGCCGGTTGCCGCAGTCGTCGCGAAAAAAGTGCAGCTTGCGCTCGCATTTACCGCAAAGCCGGAGCGGGTGGCGATTTTGCACTTGGGTCGCGAGATTTGGGGGAAGGAAATGCCGGATGCGGAGGAAGAATTTTCGCTGGAAATTCCGTGGCCGGAGCAAGGTGGAGAACTCGTCTTCCGCGTGGACTGGCCCACGGGCGGACCGCTTGCCGCGATGCGGGCGCGGCTTACGGATGCTCGCGATGTGGAAATCGAACGCTCACTTTGGGGAACCGGCCCTGTCGAATCCGTGCTGAATTTCCCATGAGCCATCACCACCACAATCACGCGCTAAAAATTGCGGACCTCACGGTGAGCTACGCGAGAATTCCCGCGCTGCATCACATTTCATTTGAGGTCTGCTGCGGTCAGTGCGTCGCGCTGCTTGGTCCGAACGGTGCGGGAAAAACCACGCTGCTCAAAACGCTCGCTGGTCTTATCGCGAGGGAAGCCGGGACGATTCATTTTCACGGTCGCGAGGTGAAGGGATCAACTCCCGACATCGCGTATCTTCCGCAGCGCGGACA
>JANMLS010000233.1:0-3312 GCA_031372675.1 Verrucomicrobiaceae bacterium | reverse complement strand
ATGAGCGGCGTGAGCGGCGCGGGGCGGAACGCAAAAATCGAGTATCTATTTGCCGAGTGCAACGAATCCGTCCGCGCCTACGGAGTGCCGAAGCACCGCCATCTTTCGGAAATCGAGCAGGAGCTTTCGCTGGCTGCGGGCGAGAAAGTGATGATCAATTTCACCCCGCACCTCATCCCCGTAAATCGCGGCATCCACACCACCATCTACGCCGCGCCCGCCGATGGCGCAGAGCCGTTCCACTTCACCAATGCTTACGCGGAGGATTATGGAGCGGCGAAATTCGTCCGCATTCTCGGCGACAGCGGAGCATTGCCCGACACAAAAAACGTCGTCTCCACAAACTTCGTGGACCTCGCGTGGCGGCACGATCCACGCACAGGCCGCGTCATCCTGATGAGCGCCGAAGACAACCTCACCAAAGGCACCGCAGGGCAGGGGATACAGTGCATGAACTTGATGTGCGGATGGCCGGAGGAGACGGGGCTTTTCTAAGAAAGCGCACAACCATTCCGCCATAAAGGAAGCTGCCTTCCCCGCATGTGTGTGCGGCCCTCAAACGCAGATGAGCATTTCCTTGCCGCCGCGCATGGCACTGGCTAAAGACCGCCGCGCAATTCAAACGCAACTCCTATGGGCAAAATCTACAACAACATCACCGACACCATTGGCCGCACGCCGCTGGTAAAACTCAACCGCATCCCCTCCGAAGAAGGCGTGGACGCCAGCACCACCATCGCGCTCAAGTGCGAGTTCTTCAATCCGCTCGGCTCCGTAAAAGACCGCATCGGCATGGCGATGATCGACGCCGCCGAGAAGAGCGGCATTTTGAAAAAGGACACCGTCATCATTGAGCCGACCAGCGGAAATACAGGTATCGCGCTCGCATTCGTCGCAGCGGCGAAGGGCTATAAATTGATCCTCACTATGCCGGAGACGATGTCGCTGGAGCGCCGCACGCTCCTCGCCATGCTCGGCGCAAAACTCGTCCTCACGCCCGGCGCAGAGGGGATGAAAGGCGCCATCGCAAAAGCCGATGCGCTCGCAAAAGAAACGCCCAACTCGTGGGTGCCGCAGCAATTTAACAACCCCGCAAACCCCGCAATCCACAGCGCCACCACCGCCGAGGAAATCTGGGAAGATACAGACGGTGCAGTGGATATCCTCATCTCCGCAGTCGGCACCGGCGGCACCATCACCGGATGCACCGAAGCCCTCAAGCCGCGCAAACCCAGCTTCCAAGCCATCGCCGTAGAGCCATCGGATTCGCCCGTCATCAGCCAGACGCTTGCAGGCGAACCCGTGAAGCCCGGCCCGCACAAAATCCAAGGAACCGGCGCAGGCTTCGTCCCAAACAACCTGCACCTCAAAAACCCCGACACCGGCGCAGACCAGATCGTCGAGTGCATCAAAGTCACCAACGACGACGCATTCGCAATGGCCCGCCGCCTTGCGAAACAAGAAGGCATCCTCGTCGGCATCAGCACCGGCGCAAACGTCCACGCCGCCATCCAAGTCGCCCGGCGCCCGGAGAACAAAGGCAAAACCATCGTCACCATCGCGTGCTCGACCGGCAAACGCTACCTCTCCACCGCACTCGCCGCCGAAGCCCGCGCCGAAGTCGGAGGGTAGTTCGCTGAGCGTCTTTAGTTGATAGTTGAGAGAAAAGACACGCTGTGCGCCTCTCAACCCTCAACTCCAATCTCTCAACTAGCAAAGCCAGCGCACCGGATTCACCTCCACCGAGCGTGCTCCATTGGCGACCCACACCACGCCGTCCTGCACGCTTACGTGCAGCTTCATGCTGCGCGCTGCCAGCGTCGCGAGAGCCTGCGTCTCGGCTGCGGGGATTTGCCATACCGTGAGATTGCGCGTCCGCTTTAGACACTCGGCGATGCCGCTCCACCAAATCGCCGCACTCGTCCCGTAGGCATAAACACACACGCGCCGCGCCTTGCCACATGCGCGGAGCAGGCGACGCTCATCCGGCTGGCCCAGCTCGATCCAGTGCTCCACCTCGCCCGTGAGATTGCGCTGCCACAAGCTCGGCCCATCGGTTTCGCAAATGTCCTTCGCAAACTCCAGCCCGCCGCAATCATTGTCCTCCGGCACATTCAGCATGAACGCCAAAACGCGCACCATCAGCCGCTCCGCAGTCTCCGAAGGATGCGACGCCACGGTGACGCTGTGCTCGCAATAAACACTGCGGTCCATATCCGCCAACTCCGCCTGCACTTTATAAATCGTCGCCTTAATCGCCATATCGCCGGGATGATTAAACGGCACACCGCCCCGCGTCACGGGATCAATTCACCCGCGCTGCGCACGCGCCGCGCCGTAGTAGTCAAGTCACGCCGTGACTGGCGTGCGGACGTGCAGGCTCTGCTTTCCGTGATTGGATTCATTCGGCATCGGCGTCAGCTTTGGCTCGATGAAGAAACTGCTTCTCTTGCTCGCCATGCCCGCCGCTGCTTTTGCGGGGCTTGTGGATGTGCCTGCGCTTGGGCTGCGCATCCGGTCCGGCTTCAGCATCAGCGAGTTTTCCGACGAGAAACTGGCGAATGATATTTGGTGCATGACGATCTCACCGCGCGGGGAAGTGGTCGTCTCCGGCGCGGGATACATCGCGACGCTGCTGGATGAAAATGGCGATGGAAAAGCCGAGCGCGCAGTCGAGTTTGCAAAGGTGAAGGGCGCGATGGGGCTTTGTTTTGATGAGGACGGGCGGCAGTTGCTCGTGATGAATGACGGCTGGCTTTGGGAGTATCGCGATGAAAACCTCGACCGCATCGCCGACGCCCCACCGCGCAAGATACTGCCTTTCGCCAGCGGCGAACACGGCGGGCACGCAATCCGCAAAGGGCCGGATGGCTGGTGGTATGTGATTGCCGGAAATGATGCGGGCCTCGACCTGCGCCACGATCCGAAACGGAAAGCAGTGGCCGGCGCAATCGTCCGCATTTCGCAAGACCTGAAAAGGAGCGAGATATACGCCGATGGATTCCGCAATCCGTATGATTTCGACTTCAGCGAAAGCGGCGACTGCTTCACCTACGACAGCGACTGCGAGCGCGACTATTTCCTGCCGTGGTACGCGCCCACGCGCGTGTTCCACGTCGCCCCCGCAGGCCATCACGGCTGGCGGCTCGAAGGTTACACCCGGAGCTGGCCGCGCCCTGACTATTATGCGGACACCGTCAGCACGCTCGCGCGGCTGGAGCGCGGCTCGCCGACCGGCGTCGTCTGCTACCGGCACACGCAATTCCCGCCCTCCTTCCACGACGGGCTGTTCGCCCTCGACTGGACCTTCGG
>JANMLS010000225.1:0-6256 GCA_031372675.1 Verrucomicrobiaceae bacterium | reverse complement strand
CTTCGATTTCGTGCGGCTACGCCGTTGGCTTTCGTGCCGACCGAGGCGGTCGGGACACGATCACGGGCGAGGGCACCCGTGCCACGCCGCTGCCCACCTCACCCCATCTTGAAGCGCACATCCCGGATTGTGCGGCCAAAGCGTTTGCGGAGTTTCTCCAGGATTTCTTTTCGGAACGTGCGGTCGAGTTCGTAGAGCATCGTGGATTGCAGCACGCGAACGTAGAGCACGCCTTCATTCAGCCCGCTCGGTCTTGAGTGGCTCGCCAGAAACTCCCCCACGATTTCGCGCCACGCGGAGATGATTTGCTCCTCCGTCATCCGCTCGGAGAGGCCCAATTCCTTCATCAGCACGGCGATGAGCAGGCCGACTGGCTGCGAGGTATCCTGCGGGAACGGCACTTCGGGAAGCCCCCGCCATTCAGCAATCACCTGCGCTTTGATCCGTTTGTTCACCCCACAAGCATGTTCGCGCAATCCGCCACTTCCAGACGAAAAACGTCATTCATCATTCGTCATTCGCAATTCCGCCTGCCCAAATGCGACCTCCGAAAGCACCGGCACATCCATGATGTCCTCCAGCACGGCGCGGTTTGTAATCACGGCGGGATCGCCGCTTTCCGCAGTGGGATGATTCAGGATGATGCCCGCGCATTTCAGCCCGTCGGCGCGAATTGCACGGATGGTGAGGAGCGTGTGGTTGATGCAGCCGAGGCGATTCGCAACGACGACGATCACGGGCAGCGCAAACTCCACCGCCAAATCCGCCATGCTGAAGTTGCGCTCCACCGGCACCAGCCAACCGCCAGCACCCTCGACGATCATCTCATGCTCCGCGCCGAGCTTCACGAATTTCTCGCGGATTAAAGCGAGGTCAATCATCCGGCCCTCCATCATCGCTGCCGTGTAAGGCGCAACCGGCGGGCGCAGCCAGACAGGGTTCACATCGTTCACCGGGATTTCGCTCGCAGAAGCAAGCAGCTCCGCGTCCCCACGGTCGCCGCAGCAAATCGGCTTGAAGCCCGCCACTCGCTCGCCCGCAGCCCGCTTTGCGCGGATCATCATCGCGGCGATGTGTGTCTTGCCGACGTTGGTATCCGTGCCGGTGATGAAGCAGCCTTTCATTTCGCCTCCACGCTTTTTGCGACCGTCGCCTCGTCGCGATAAAGGTCGCGATTGCTGCCCTCAAACTCCGCCTTGAGCTTCACCTTGAAGCCCGCGAGGTCCACCAGCTCCCATCGCGTGAACTTCATTCCGTCGTCCGCTTTATCATGCTCGAAAGCCACGATGAGATGATGCGCGTCGTCGTTCACCTTGTTCGTCTCGCGGCGCGGCGTGAAATAAAACGTGCGCAGCGAACTCGTCCGCGAGCCTTTCGCATACAGCTTCGGATCGAGGTAGAGAATGCGGCCCGTCTTCCTGTCGGTGAGCCGCATATCCGGGTAGCCGCTGCGCTGCTTCGCGCCCGCAGTCGTGCTGGGGACTTCGCAGGAGAAACCCTCCACCGCATTCAGCGCAGCTCGCAGCGCATCCTCGAAGTGCGAACTCATCTCGTTCACGCGCTTCTCTTTTTTTGTGGGGCTGTCGGCTGCGTTCATTTTCAAAAGCACGCCATCCAGCGCGGTGCTGATCTTTCCGAGAATCCGCGCCGTCTCCGCGTCTTTGCGGTCCACAGGCAGCACACGTTTTCCGCTCGTCGTAGCGATGACTTCGGCAAAAGGAATGTCCTCCAGCTTGTCGCTCTCATCGAGCAGCCACGGGATGAGTTTCCTGACTGCGGAAGTCTTCTCCTCCGCGCCGGCAAAGGCTGTGAGAGCGGCTAAAATGATCGCGTATATTTTCATTGGAGAGTCTCTTTGACGGCTTTCATGCAGCGTCTTTCCAGCACAAAGGAAGGGTGCATCATGCCCCACACTTTCACGTTTTTCGCCGCACTCTGGGCACTGCTGCTAGGCGGGATGATGACCATATCCAGCGGCGTGTAGAGGCTCATAAAATGCACTTTCCTGAGCGTCCCCGCATCCCGGTCCAAGTCTGCGAGAAACGAACTGCCGGGCCGCATCTGCTCATGCCCGATGCCACCAAACCACCGCGCAGTCACAGTGCCATTATGCGGCGTCGCCATCGTCACAAACCGCTCCACGCGCTCCATCCCGCCGAGCCGCTGAACATAGTACCGCGACACCAGCCCGCCCATGCTGAATCCCACTAGATCAAACTTCCCGCCCGGCACTTCCTTTTCCACAAACTGCGCAAGCTGCGCGGCGAGTTCCTCCAGCGAGACGCGCCCGTTTGCGCCTTGCAGAGTGGGCATGAAAACCGGACGCCCCTCGCTGCGAAGATAGTTCGCCAGCCGCGCCATATCCCCTGCCGACGAGTGAATCCCATGCACCAAAACCACCGGCCTCGCATCCGGCGGCGGCACCGGCGCAATCCCATCCCACCGCGCCAGAGCGCCAGCAATCCATGCGACGAGCTTCATTTTTCTGTAAACCGGATCGCAGCGTCGGAGCTACACGTCACTTCTTTTTGACGACAAAACCCAGATTCCCCCAGCGGCCCCAATAGCTGTGAGTGGTCGCGCTTTCGTCGGTCTGGCCGATTTTATCATGCACGTAAGTCTTCGTGACAAACTCGGTGAACGCGGAGGAAAGATTAACGTCGTGTGAAACGAGCAGGTCGCCGTCGTCCATCAGATTCCAGAAGTATTCATACTCCATGAGCATGTGGCTGCGGCGATGGGAGCTGTCGTGCAGGAACATATCCACGCGCTTCGGGAAAGCGCCCTTCGCCATGAAATCTTCGACTTTTCCGAGCATCGGAACGAAGCCGCCCTTTAGCTCATCGGGAATCAGCGAGCCGTGCGGGCAATCGGGCATCCACTCGACGCTGTGCAGTTTTGAGCCGGAGAGCTGCTCGTCTGCCATCGCTTTCAAAATGAAGGCGGATGACATCCCGAGGAAACCGCCAGTCTCGACGACGACTTGCGGACGACGCCAGCGCGTGAGCGCGTAGAGCAACGTGCAATCGAGAAGGCCCATCGGGCTTTTGCTGCCCGATGCGTGGCGGCGCTTGAGCATCTCCGTGGAGAAGGGGTCGTGTTGCATGGCGGATTGCTGACGCCAGAGTTCGTTCCAGTTGAACTTATTGAGGTGCATGGAAACAGCAGTAAGCAAGCGCTGCCGTGCGTGGCAATCCCCTTCGTGATCCGTGCGCGATCGCATCTGCGTGAAAACGCGGAGAGCGATTAGTCGAATGCTCGCGGCGCATTTCCTCACCACGGCAATTGCCATTTTTACAAAGCCCGCATACATCCACGCGAATGAGCGACACACCCGCCGACTTGAATCTGATGTTTTTACCCGACTGGCTGAAAGAAGAGCCGTCCAAGAATCGCTATGCGAATTTTGAAGGCGAGCCGGAAGGCCGTGGCTTTCGTCGCGATGGCGCGGGGCGTCCCGGCGGTCCACGCCGCGATGATCGCGGTCCACGTCCCGGCGGCGGGAATCGCGACAATCGCGGTCCTGGCAATGATCGGCGCGGGCCGGGCGGTGGTCCGGGCGGCGGGAAGTTTGGCAATAAGCCGGGCCAGGGCGGGCAGCGTCGTCCGGGTGGTCCGCAGGGAAATCAAGAGCGCGACCGTGCGCCGCGTCCGCAATTTGAGCCGGTGCGACAAGTGGTTCGCGTGGAGATTTTGCCGGAGCCGATCATCGCGCAGAGCATCGCGAAGCAGGTGAGAACGAGTGGTCGTGCGTGCGGGGTGTTCGGGCTGGCGAAGATGTTTTTGGAGCATGTGGACCGGCTGCGCATCCGGGTGACTGCGCTGGAGGAAGGTGCGGTGCTTTATCAAATCGGAGATGGGATGGTGGCGTTTGATCGCACGGTACTGGAGCGCGGGGTGTTTCAGCGATTCCGCGATGATTTTTACGTGACGGAAATCGTGCAGGGCGAGCCGCCGAAGGGAAACTACACGAGTATTGCGCGGGAGCGTTTTAGCGGTGCGCTGCTGGGGCCTTCGAGCCATCACGGGTATCAAGTAGCGCTGCGCAAGTTGTATGAAGAACGGTTTTCGCGGCAGATGGATTTCCGCGATTTCCAGCGGAACATCGAGATGGTGAATGACCCCGCCGTGGTAGAACAATGGAAGGTGCAGGCGAGCAGCGTGACCGTCATTAAAACGAAGCCCGTGGAAGGCGCGGAGCCGACTGTTTTCAAGGACGAGTATGACGCGGAGCAGCACTTCAAACAGAACCACCTGCCGGGCTTGTTCAAGAGCGGGCCAGTGCTGGAGATGACGGGCGCGGCGACGAATTGGTTCCCGGAGCGCGACGTGGCTTTTAACGTGCGCGACGCGATTGACCGCGAGCATCGCTTCCCCGGATTCATGGTGAATGCGCTGCGACCGATTTTTAACGAATCGGGGCTGCATCATTTTAAGTGGAAGAAGAAGATACTCTTTGTCTCGGCGATTCGTCCGCAGCGCCACGCGACGGACCAGGCGTTCAGCGATGGGATTGCGGCGATTCTCACGACAGTGGGCGAGCATCCGGGCATCAAGCGCCCCGACCTCGCGGCACGGCTGCTCGCAGGCATCGCGGCGGATTCGCCCGAAGCGACTGCGAAAAAAGAAGCACTCGCAGCGGACCTGCATTACCTCATCCATGTCGGGCATGTAGTGGAGTTTCAAAATGGCTCGCTGGAGCTACCGCCGGACCGCCGCGCAGCGCAGCAGGAAAACAGCGAGGACGGTCGCGTGGATGCAAACGCTGAGATGGCCGCGCTCAATGAAGGCGCACAGAAACAGGCTCAGCAGCAGCGCAAAGGGAACCAGCCGCAGCAGCAACAGCAGCGGCAGAACCAGCCCAAACAACAAGGCCAGCGCAGGAGAGCGGAAGCGGGCTATCTTTTACTCATCCCAGCGGTGTTGCTGTAAGGCGGCGAGATTCGTTTTGTTACGACATGATAAGTTTTGATCAGCTTCCAGATTCGCGCGGCCATTTCGGAAAATACGGCGGGATGTTTGTGCCGGAGACGCTCATGCAGAATTTCCTCGAACTCACTGCGGAGTACGAGCGGGCCAAGCATGACGCAGCGTTTCAGGCAGAGCTTGCGCATTATTTGAAAGACTACGTGGGCCGCCCGACTCCGCTTTATTTTGCGGAGCGACTGACGGAGACACTCGGCGGCGCGAAGATTTATCTCAAACGCGAAGACCTCCTCCACACCGGAGCGCATAAAATTAACAATGCACTCGGCCAAATCCTGCTCGCTCGCAGGCTCGGCAAAAAGCGCATCATCGCGGAAACCGGCGCGGGACAGCACGGCGTGGCTACGGCGACGGTGTGTGCGCGGTTTGGCTTTGAGTGCGTGATTTACATGGGCGAAGTGGACATGCAGCGGCAGGCGCTGAATGTGGCGCGGATGAAATTTCTCGGCGCGACGGTTGTGCCCGTCACCGCCGGACAGCGGACGCTCAAAGAAGCGGTGAACGAAGCGATGCGCGATTGGGTGACGAATCCGCAGACGACTCACTACATCCTCGGTTCCGCGCTCGGAGCGCATCCGTTCCCGATGATCGTGCGCGATTTCCACCGCGTCATCGGCGACGAAGCGCGGCGGCAGATTCAGGAAAAAGAAGGTCGGCTGCCCGATATGCTCATCGCTTGCGTGGGCGGCGGGAGCAACGCCATCGGGCTTTTCTGGCCGTTTCTCGGCGACGCATCCGTGAAGATGCTCGGCGTGGAAGCGGGCGGGCGCGGCATTCGCGATGGCGACCACGCGGCGCGTTTTCAAGGCGGGAAGCTCGGCGTTTTGCAGGGCACAAAAACGTGGCTGCTTGCAGATGAAGACGGGCAGATTCAGCTCACACACAGCGTCAGCGCGGGACTAGATTACGCCGCAGTCGGGCCGGAACACGCTTTTTTGCGCGAGCAAGGCCGTATCGAATATGATTACGCGACGGACGATGAAGCGCTGGATGCGTTCTCAAAACTCTCGCGGCTCGAAGGCATCATCCCCGCTCTCGAAAGCGCGCACGGAATCGCCGGCGTCATTAAACGGGCACCGCAAATGCGGAAGGACGAACTCATCATCGTGAACCTCAGCGGTCGCGGCGATAAGGACGTGTCGCAGGCAGCGGAGTTCCTGCTCGAAGGCAAAAAGCCGTAGCTGGGGCAGAGTGCAATCTCTGTATCCATGTGTATGTGAACGGTGATCTGTAATCGGTCGCAAGCGTAGCAAGTGTGCGTTTCGCTTGC
>JANMLS010000215.1:0-7231 GCA_031372675.1 Verrucomicrobiaceae bacterium | reverse complement strand
CGGCAGCCCGATGCTCGCGAATGCGGCCATGCCGAATGCGTAGCCGAGGAAGGGCGCTTGTTTTGCAAGCCCGCCTAGACTGGTGAATGCGAGGGATGGATTGTGCTGGCGGATGTATCCGCACATCGCGAAGAGCGCGGCGATGCTGAGGCCGTGGCCGAGCATGAGCAGCGTTGCACCGCTGATACCGATGACATTTCCTGCGGCGATACCGAGGAAGATGTAGCCCATGTGCATGACGGACGAGTAGCCGAGCATCCAGTCAAGTTTCTTCTGCGCGATGGTGACGAGGCCGATGTAGATGATGTTTGCGACGAGCAGGACGAGCAGGAGGTTCATCCAGACTTTTGCTCCTTCGGGAAGCAGCGGGACGGCGATACGGATGAGGCCGTAGAGGCCAAACTTTTTGAGCACGCCTGCGTGGAGCATCGCAGCGGGAGTCGGTGCGCTTGCGTAGGCTGGCGCGGCCCATGAGTGGAAGGGGAATAGGGAAATGAGAATGCCAAAGCCGACGAGCAGCCAGATGTAGATGCCGCCTTGTTCTGCGGCGGAGATGAGGGCTGGATAAGCTTTCATCGCCGAGGCCATTTCCAACATGTCAAACGTGCGCCTTTTTTCCTCAAATGCCCACTCGGGAAATGCGAGATACAGCTTCGCAAGACCGACGAGCAACACGACGCTGCCGACGGCAAGGTAGATGGTGATTTTCCACGCCGCGACTTGCCGTGCGCCAGTGCCCCAGATGCCGATGAGCAGGAAGGTCGGGATGAGCGCGAGTTCGTGGAATGCGTAGAAGAAGAACAGGTCCGTGGACGCAAACGCGCCCGCAGCGCCGCCGCTGATGAGGAGGACGCAGGCGTAGAAAAGATTTTCGCGCTTCTCGATTTTTGGCGTGACCCACACCGCCGCGACGGTGACGAGTGCGGTGAGGAGCAGCATGACGAGCGAGAGTCCATCGGCCCCGAACGCAAGGCTGAGTCCCCACTGCGGGGCGACGTCCCATTTTGATCCGAAGTCGAAGCCGCCGGGCGTCGCTGGTTTATAGCCAGCGAGGGCGACGAGCGTGAGTGCGAGTTGCGTCCATGCGGAGAGCAGTGCGCTCTTGCGTGCAGGCGCACCGAGCGCGATGACAATCGCGTTGATGATGGGCAGCAGGACGATGAAATTAAGAACGTTCATTTAGTTCTTCGATGTGAAGTGGACGATGGCCGCGATGACGGCGATGACAACGAGAGCGACAAGCGCGTAGAGCATCCAAGGTGTCATAATCAGCGGAAAACAATGTAGTAAATGAGTCCCACGACCCCGAGGCCGAAGACGAAGGAGTAGCCCTGCACATTGCCAAATTGCAGAAGACGGAGAACAAAGCCGGTCCCCCACGCAGCCATGCCGGCGACGCGGACGATGCCGCTGATTACCGAATCAATCGCGTTGGCGATGTAGGCGAGAATGTCCTGCGTTCCGGCGACGATGGCTCCGTAGATTTCGTCGAAGTAGAACTTGTTGCGGAAGGCGGAGACGGAAATCGGGTCTTTGTCTTTCCCTTTATACAGCGAGAAGGCTGCGGCGGTGCCGATGGCAAATGCGATGGTCGCGGGGATGGCGATATTCCAGTGGAAATGCTGGTGCGTGGAGAAGAACCATTTTTCCGGGACGAAACCTGCAACCACACTGAGGACCGCGAGAATAAAGAGCGGTGTCGTCATGTGAGCTGGGCAATCGTGGCCGTGGTGCGCGGCTTCGGTGCGAGGTTTTCCGAGGAAGGCGACTACGAAAAGGCGCGTCATGTAAAATGCGGTGAGCACCGCGACTACGAGGCCGATGAGGTAGAGCGGCGTGCTCTTTTCGCTGGCTGCGGCGAGGATGGAATCCTTCGACCAAAAGCCCGCGAGTAGCGGGAAGCCGGTGAGAGCCGCTGTGCCGATAGCGAATGTCGCAGTAGTCTTCGGCATGTGTTTGGTGAGGCCGCCCATTTTCCAGATGTTCTGCTCATGATGCAGCGCGTGAATCACCGCGCCTGCGCTGAGGAAGAGCAGCGCTTTGAAAAATGCGTGGGTGAATAGGTGGAACATCGCGGGGCCGCCGGACGGATCGGGCGCGAGGCCGATGGCCATGACCATGTAGCCGAGCTGCGTAAGCGTCGAGTTGGCGAGGATGCGCTTGATGTCGTCCTGCTGCGTGGCCATCAGCGCGGCGAGCACTGCGGTGATGCCGCCAACCCAAGCGATGACCAACGCCGCGTGAGCCGAGAGACCGATGAGGAAAGCGATGCGTGCCAGCATGAACACGCCAGCCGCGACCATCGTTGCAGCGTGGATGAGCGCGGAAACGGGAGTCGGGCCTTCCATCGCGTCGGGCAACCAAGTGTGCAGCGGAAACTGTGCGCTTTTTCCAAGCGTGCCGCAGAAAACGAGCAGGATGGCGGTCGTGAGGAAGACGGGATTTTGCGTGAGCGCAGCGATGGATGACGCGCTGGCGAGTCCATCGAAAGTCACCGTGCCCGCCGTGCTCCAGAGCATCAGGATTCCGAGCATGAAACCGAAGTCGCCGATGCGGTTCATCATGAATGCCTTGTTTGCCGCCTTGCCCGCTGCGTCGCGCGTGAACCAGTGGCCGATGAGCAGGTAGCTGCTCACGCCGACGAGTTCCCAGAAGATGAACATCATCGCGAAGTTGTCCGCGAGCACGATGCCGAGCATCGAGAACATGAACAGCGAGAGATGGCCAAAGAAGCGCGACTTCGACTCGTCGTGCTCCATGTAAACCGTGCTGTAAAGATGCACGAGAAAGCCGATGCCAGTCACCACGAGCAGCATGACCTGACTGAGTTGATCAAGCTGCACGCCAATCGGGACTTTCAGCGCACCGGCGCTAATCCACTCAACGGCGCTGTGAACTTTCGGCAGCGAAAACGCGCACAGACTCCCGACGATCCCGAAGAACGCCGAGAGCGTAGAAATCGCCGCCGCAGCGCCATGGTTCTTGCGGAGTGCAACGAGGATGAGCACCGCTGTGACTAGCGGATTAAGGAGGATGAACCACGGGATGTTTGCGTAGGTGTTCATCGGTTAAAATTTCAGCGAAGTGATGTCCTCGACGTGTGTGGTTTGGCGGGCGCGGTAGAGGGCGACGATGATGGCGAGGCCGACTGCGACTTCTGCAGCAGCGACGGTGATGATGAAAAACGTGAGCACTTGGGCATCGAAGTTTGGCAGACCGTCAGCGCCGACGTTGAAGCGGCTGAATGCGACGAGTGAGAGATTCGCGGCGTTGAGCATCAGTTCCAGACACATGAAAATGATGATGATATTCCGCCGCAGCATGACGCCTGCAAACCCGATGGTGAATAGCAGGCCGCTTACGAGCAGGTAATGGTTGAGAGTCAGGGTCATTTCAGTTCGCGCTTGGAGATGACGATTACGCCGATGGTGGCGACGAGGATGAGCACGCCGATCACTTGGAATGGCAGAGTGTATTGCGAAAACAGAGTTTCACCGACTTTCTGCAAGTCGTTGAGCGTTTCACCCTCCGCCAGCTTCAGTGCGGGGAATGGCTGATCTCCTCGTGGATGCGAACCAAGGACGCCGAGGAGTTGCGCCGAAAAACCGAGCGCGACGACCGCTCCGCCGCAGATAGCGAGCTTGTTGAACTTGCGCCGAACCTCTGCCTTGAGGTCGAGCAACATGATGATGAAGAGGAACAGCACCATCACCGCGCCCGCGTAAACCACGACCTGAATGCTCGCGAGGAAGTAGGCATCGAGTCCCACATACAGCGCGGCTAGGCAGAAAAAACTGACGACCAGACTGAGCGCCGAGGCGACTGGGTTGCGGTTGGCGACGACGCTGATGCCGAAGCCAAGCATGAGAATTGAGAAGAGCCAGAAAAGGAGCGGGTTCACCGATTTATGATTTATGATTTACGATTTATGATTTGAGGCATTGCAGACTTACGAGCACGAGCGTCCACGACGGGAGGGCATGGACAAATCATCAATCGTAAATCGTAAATCATAAATTACTTCTCCGGGTTCCATTTGTGAACTAACCCCGCGAAGACGCCGCCTAGTTCGTAGAGTTTCGCCTTGTTGTGGACCATTTCGGCGCGGGTGAGGCCGTTGATGGCGTAATCTTTTCGCAGGTAAATCGCCTGCTCCGGGCAGACTTCCTCGCACATGCCGCAGTAGATGCAGCGGATCATATCAATGTCGAATTCCGCCGGACGCTTTTCGACCTTGGCGAATTTGTCGTCTGCCGGGATTTCCATCGGCTTGATCGTGATGGCGCGGGGCGGGCAGATGAACTCGCACAACTGGCAGGCGACGCAGCGCTCGCGGTTGTGCTCGTCGCGAACGAGCGTCGGCGCACCGCGATAGTGCTCCGGCAACTGCGAATCCCATTTTTCCTCGGGATACTGCATCGTGACCTTCGTCTCGCCTTTGATCATCTTTTTGAAATGACCGAAGGTGATTTTGAGGCCGTTTAGGATGCTTGGCAGGTAGGCCTTTTCCTTAAATGTCAGCTCAGGGCGTTGGACGACGTATGCCATGTTATTTGCTGTTGGTGAGCGCCAGCACTGCGGCGGTCAGAAAGATGTTCGCGAGCGCGATTTCAAAAAGGTAGAGCCAGCCGAGCTTCATGAGCTGGTCGAAGCGGAAGCGCGGAAGCGTCCACCGGACCCAGATGAAGAACACGAGGATGAGCGCCACTTTGCCGAAAAATGCGGTGATGTTGACGATGCCCCACACCCAACTTGGAATCGCGCTGAGAAAGCTGAGGCCGCCGTTGCCATTTCCATCGGGGATGAGCGGAAGGTGCCATCCGCCGAAAAAGAATACGACCATCAGCGCCGAGCCGACGATCATCGCGGCGTATTCGCCTAGGAAGAAGAGCGCGAATTTCATCGAGCTGTATTCGGTGTGATAGCCGGCGACGAGTTCGGTTTCCGACTCCGGCATGTCGAACGGGAGGCGGTTCGTCTCCGCGAAAACTGAGATCATGAAAATGATGAAGCTGATGCCGAGCGGCACGAGCATTGCCCAGCGTTCCCAGCTCCAGCCATTTCCCCAAAGCGGCAGCAGCAGCCAGCCGTTATCGGCCTGATACTGGACGAGGTCGCTGAGGTTCATGCTTCCGAAAAGCATGAGAATCGGGATGATGCTCAGGCCCATCGAGAGTTCGTAGGAAATCATCTGCGAACTGCTGCGAATGCCGCCGAGGAACGGATACTTTGAGTTCGACGCCCAGCCCGCGAGGACAATGGCATATACGCTGCAACCCGTGACTGCGAAGATTCCGAGGACGCCGACATTTACATCGGCGATGACCATTTTCTCACCAAAGAGCGAGCTGCCAAACGGGATGAATGCAAGCGAGACGAGCGGCAGCATCGCGAGGCAAGGCGCGAGCCAGAAGTAGAAATGCTTCACTCCGCCGGGCGTGAAGTCTTCTTTCAAAATGAACTTCATCGCATCGGCAATCGGCTGCCCAAGACCGCCTAGGAAAAGCTGAAGGTCTTTCTTAAAGCCGAGCAGCGAGGTGGGAAAGCCTGTGCGGTTCGGACCGACACGATCCTGAATCGCGGCGCTCACGCGGCGTTCGGCATATACGGTGTAGCTGACGAGCGGGAGGACGACGAGGAAGATGACGAAAATCGCCTTGCCTGCGGCCCAAAAAATCATCTCCCACGGAATGCTGTCTAAAAATGCGAGCGTCATGTTTGTAGTCCCGCCTTTAGGCGGAAAGAATCGTTGTCAGGCATGGCGGCGTTTGTTCCGCCTGAAGGCGGGACTACGTGCGTGCCGAGGTCGCCGATGCGGCTGAGGGTGAGTCCGGCCAGCGCGGGTGTTTCGGCGGTCATGGCTTTGAAAACTTCCTCAATGCTGTGCAGGCCGTTGCTGCCGCTGATTCCGAGGATCAAATCGCGCAGCACCTCCCAATCATCACGCGCATTTCCCGGCGCGGTGACGACGCGATTGAGTCGCTGGAGGCGGCCTTTCAAATTGATCATCGAGCCGCGCTTTTCAAACGGTGCGCTCACTGGCAGCAGCACCGCAGCCTTTGCTGTCGTCTTATTTGGCAAAATGTCTGCGGCGATGATCGCGTCGAGCTTCGCGAGGTCTTCCTCGCTGAGTCCGGCTTTCGTTGCGTCTTCGCCGAGTGCGATGAGTGCGGTGATGCTGCCATCTTTCACGCCAGCGACGATTTCGCCGAGTTGTCCGGTCGCTACGCCGAGCAACTTTGCACCGCTGGTGTTTGGGTTGCGGTCTGCGGCGATGAGCATTCCGTCGGCGACTCCGCTGCGGGGCAAAATATCCACTTTCGCGCCGAGCGCGGTGGCGAGGCGTTTCACGAGGAAAAGCTCCTCATTCGTCGAACGTCCGCTGGCGAGGATGGCGATGCGGCCTGCGTTGCGTTTGATGGCTTCGACTGCGAGATTGATCGCCTGCTGCCAGCTTGGTGTTTCCTCGCCGAATTGCGGGCGAATCACCGGCTCTTTCAAGCGCTCCGGCGAACCGACGTATTTGAAATTCAGCCTGTGCGAATCGGGCATCCAGCAGCCGTTCACCGCTTCGTTGTCACGCGGCGTGATGCGGTAGATGACGTTCTCGCGCGAGCCGACGGTGATGTTTGTTCCAGTGCCGCAGTTCGTATCCACGGTCGCGGTTTCTTTCAAAAACCAGACGCGCATTTTGAACCGGAAATCCGACGACGTGAGCGCGCCGACCGGGCAGATGTCCACGGTGTTTAGCGAGTAGTTGTGATCCAGAATCCGGTCGGGGTGCGTCGAGATGCTGTTGAAAGTCCCGCGATCCACGATGCCGAGCACATCGTCATTTGCGACTTCTTTCATAAAGCGGATGCAGCGCGTGCAAAGGATGCACCGCTCCGCATCGAGCGTGACACGCGGCCCAAGCTCGACGGACTTCGGCTTCTTCACTTTGCGCTCAAGGAAGCGCGATTCCGCATTGCCGTGCTCGACGGAAAACTCCTGCAACTTGCATTCGCCAGCTTGGTCGCAAATCGGGCAATCGAGCGGGTGATTGATGAGCAGAAACTCCATCACACCCTTCCGACATTCCTGCACCATCGGCGAATTGGTCCGCACGCCCATTCCCTCGCTCACGTCCTGTGCGCAGGAAATTTGTGCCCGAGGAAACCACGCGATTTCAGGCATCCCATCGGTGCCGATGATCGGCTTGCGATCCGGCGTCATCTTCGGCGCACCAAGC
>JANMLS010000189.1:0-5223 GCA_031372675.1 Verrucomicrobiaceae bacterium | reverse complement strand
GAGATGCATGTTTGCCGCGCCGAGCGTGGCTGCATCCAACGGCTCGCTGAAAGTGATCGCAATCGGCCCGACTCCCGCATCCACCGAATACGGCGCTGGCGAAATCGCCGCTACATACGGCCCCTGTCCCGCCACCGGCAGCACGGTCGCAGGCCGCGTGCGAAAGCTCCATACGTGCGGATGCAGCAGCGGCTTGCTCATCAAATTGCTGAAGCCCTCGCCGAGCGTCACTTTATACACCGTGTCTGCATCAAAGGGCGCGGCGTGCGTGAGCGAAATGCGGTTGGTGTCGTAGTCAAAAACCACATCCACCGCGTGCGGGAGTCCCGTCGTTTCATTCACCACCGAGACATTTGCCGCAGCGACCGTCGCGGGCTGCAACGGTTGGCTCCACTCGATGACGGGCACGAAATCTCCCGCCACTTCGATAGCCGTCTCGCCCGGCAAAACCTGCTTCACCCAAGGACCCACCGTGTCGAAGCGATCCACCGTGGAAAAATGCGCGTGCCAAGGAGCAAGCTGCGCAAGCCCCGTCGTCGCCGTGGAAAAATCTACGCGATAATTATCCAGCAGCGTGTGATCCGAGCCTTCCAGCAGCGCGGGCGAAGGCAAAAACGCCACCACCTTTCGCCCCGGCAAAATCACCGTGGAACCCGGCGCATTCAGCGCAAAATCAAGCGCCGTATCTCCCACATAATACAGTTCGCGCACAAAATTCGCTGGCACTTCCGCGACCGAGAGCGCCAGCGGCTGGTTCAGATAAAGCAGCACCGCCTCATCCCGCGCATGACCCTCCTCGCCCGCGTACGGCACCGTGCGCACCACGCGCCACGGATACGAAAGCGCATCGTTTTGATTCGTCCCCAGCGCCGTCTCCAGCGTGTCCGCAAACCCATCGCCATCCAGATCGCCCCACACCGTCGCATTGAAAAAATAAATGCGGTCCCAATCCGCCAGCACATCCCCCGAAGCCCCAGCCGCCCGCTCCCGTATCCGATAACGGAAAAACGCCCTCGGCGCCCCCGGCGGCAAAATCACCCGCAACGAATGCCGCCCGCCATCACCTGCTAAAAACTCCGTATTGAGCGTCGTCCACGGCAGCGTGAGATCATCCGTCGCCTCCAGCCCATACTCCCAAAGTGCCCCCGTATTGATCCCCAGCGTAAAAGTATCCGGCGAAGTGCGCGAAACGCTCATCTCCCCATCCGGCGGGCTTTGCGCCTGCAAGCTCACCGCTGTGAATAGGAAGACAAACAGGAGAAGGAAGCTGTGAATAAGCAGCCTACGGAAGGGAAACAGCGTATGGTTCATAGGATACTCTTTCTTACAGTCGCTTATGGATTTGGCGGAGTGGGCGGTGTGCCGCCTCGGGTGCCTCCATCGGGTTGCGAGCGGTCGCGTGGAGGGAATTCGTCGAGGAGAAACCGGGCGCGTTCGGTGACGTGCATCGCGTTGCCACTGGCGTCTTTTTTGGCCGGGTATTGGAGACGTGCGGCGTTTTGGATGGTGAGGCAGGCTTCGTAGAGGGCGTTGGCGGCGATGACCTTTTCGTTGGTCATGCCCTTGCGGTCATCGAGGGCTTCTTCCTGCTGGAGGTCGGCTCCACCGAGCGCAGCAATGGTCTGGCCGAGTAGGGTGGTATCGGCAGAGATCCAGCCTTTGGCGGCGAGTGCGGCGGCGTGGCGCAGACAGGCGGCGTGGATTTTTCCGGCGCGTTCGGTTTCGGCGGCGAGAGTTTTGGGTTCGTCCTCACCGATTTGGAATTCTTCGTGAAGACGGGTTTTTTCACCGGGGAAGGCGAGGCGTGCGCTTCGGCGGGCACCAGCAGTGAGGCGTTCCATTTCCTCAAATTGCCCGCGCTGGGCTTCGGTCAGGTCGGCAAGTGTGCCTGTCTGCCCACTCTGGTTGTTGCCTGCATTTGCAATTGCGGAGATTTTAGCATCGAAGTCGGCGGCGAAACCAGCTCCCAGACGGGCAGTCATTGCTGCGGCATAGGCGGCATCGGCGAGGGCGGATTTGAGGAGTCCCGCGGTGCGAGTGAGGGTGGAAACGGCGAAGGTGAATTTACGTTTTGTGCTCATAGTTTGGGGTGGTTAGCGCGTGTGTAGCAGAGTGGCGAGTGGAAATTTATATGCGTTTGGCTTTAGCCGGGCTGTTTATAGGCACGGATACACAATCGCAGGCAGTAGATAGAGTATTACTTGCGGCGGATAGATAGCCGCTCGTGGCAGACGATGACATGCTGGATAGTGTGCGACAGTTTCTGCTTTTTATTAGCCGTTGCTGGCTTTGGATAAATAGCTGATGGCTTTGGATTCGTAGCAGCTTGGCACGGAGATTAAATTACTGGCACTGGATGCTCCGCTACTCATTTCGGACAAGCAGTATCTTTTTTCTGCTGCAACACGGCTAAGAATGGGATTTTGCTGGCTGTGTCTGTCTGTTTTGTCTTTTTGGGTTATGCAATCCAACCAACCGCTGCGCTGGAAACCGGCGCTCTTTATCATAGCACTCGCCGCAATCGTCTTCGTGGTAATTTTCACCAAAAGCGAGTGGAGATACGAACAAGTCCGCAGTCTCGCGATTATCGGCACGAGCGTCGTTGTGTATGTGCTTCTGCTTGTTTGGTGGTTGCTGTTTTCCCGGGCCAAAGGTCGCACGCGCATCGTTGGAATTGTGGTATTTTTGCTGCCGCTTCTCTTGTTCAGGGTGCGCGGAATGACGGGCGATTTCATCCCGATATTTGAGTTTCGTTTTGGTAAAAAGGCAGCGGCACTTGCTCCCGCAGGTGCCGTGGATGCGAGCGTAGAGCGGTCTGATTTTCCGCAGCTTCTCGGTCCGAATCGCGATGCAGTGATTACCGGAATCGAACTCGACCCCGACTGGGCCGCGCACCCGCCGCAGCTTGTGTGGAAGCAGCCTGTCGGCGCAGCGTGGTCCGGTTTTTCCATCGCGGGAAATCTCGCGGTGACGCAGGAGCAGGATGGCGAAACTGAACTCGTGACCTGCTACGACGTTCTCACGGGAAAGCGGATTTGGTCCGTCGGAAACGCTGGGAAATACGACACGACCATCGCTGGCAAAGGTCCGCGCGCTACGCCGACGATTGTGGGGGATCGTGTATTTACTTTTGGCGCGACGGGAGTGTTGCGTGCGCTTTCGCTGAAGGATGGTGCGGTGCTTTGGTCGCGTGAACTCGCGGCGGAATTGGGTCGTGTGGTGCCGGAGTGGGGCTTCGCTTCTTCGCCGCTGGTGCTGGATGAGCGTGTGCTTGTGAGCGTCGGAGCGGGGGAGGAGAAATCGCTTGTCGCGGTGAATGCCGCAGATGGCAAAACCGTTTGGACGGCGGGAAATCGCGACATGAATTATTCGTCTCCTTTTTTGCTGCAAACACCCGAACCGCAGATCGTGATCTTTAACAGCAAGGCAATCACCGCGCATCATCCGAAGACCGGAGCGGTGCTTTGGGAATACGATTGGGGCACTGGATTTCCAAACGTCGCGCGGCCCATTCCGGTTGGTCCCGGCAAGGTGGTTTTCTCCAGCGGCTACGGCGTCGGCGCTGCGCTGCTGACGATCACTGCGGGAGAAAAATGGAGCGTTTCGCAGGAGTGGAAGACGCCGCGCTTTCAGGCGAAGTTCTCAAATCCCGTGCTGCTCAATGGGCATATTTACGGAGTGAGCGACGGCATTTTTGCCTGCCTCGATCCCGCCGATGGGACGGTGAAATGGAAGGGCGGGCGCTATGGACACGGTCAGGGACTGCTGCTCGGCGAACATTATTTGCAGATGACTGAAAGCGGCGAACTCGTCCTGCTCCGCCCTACGCCCGAAGCCGGGAACGAGCTTGGGCGCGTGAAAGTATTCGACGATAAAACTTGGAACACCATCGCCATCAGCGGCGAGCTTCTGCTCGTTCGCAATGATCAGGAAGCGGCTTGCCTGCGTCTGAAATTAAAGGCGGCAAACTGAAATCTGGCGTCGCATCGCATTCGCAGAATACAACACCGGCACATGGATATTCTCACACTCGACCTCCCCGGCATTCGCAAAATCGCCAGCGGCAAAGTCCGCGAAATTTTTGATCTCGGCGAGCACCTGCTTTTTGTCGCGACGGATCGCATTTCCGCTTTCGACTGCATCCTGCCAAACGCCATCCCGCACAAAGGCGAGGTGCTCACGCAGCTCTCAGATTTCTGGTTTCGCAAAATGTCGTTTGTGGAAAATCACCTCGTCGCGGTGGACTTCGCCGACTTTCCCGCTGCGCTGCGGCCTTTTGAAAACGAGCTACGCGGTCGCTCGATGATCGTGAAAAAAGCGAAGCCGCTTCCGATTGAATGCGTCGTGCGCGGCTACCTCATCGGATCCGGCTGGAAGGACTATCTCGCCACCGGCGCGGTGTGCGGCATTCCGCTTCCTGCCGGGCTTCAGCAGGCGCAGCAGCTCCCGCAGACGATCTTCACTCCCGCTACCAAAGCCGCGACTGGGCACGATGAAAACATCCCTTGGGAAACCGCTGTGCAGCTTTGCGGTGAGAAAGTCGCAACGCAGGCCCGCGACCTCGCCATCCGCATCTACGAAGCCGGTCGCGCCCACGCAGCCGCGAGGGGAATCATCCTTGCCGATACGAAATTTGAGTTCGGCCTGCTCGATGGCCGCGTCATTTTGATCGATGAAGTGATGACGCCGGACAGCTCGCGATACTGGCCTGCGGCGGACTACCGCATCGGCATCAGCCCGCCGAGTTTCGACAAGCAATTTGTCCGCGATTATCTGGAGACGCTCGTGTGGGATAAAACGCCGCCCGCACCGCAACTCCCTGCCGAAGTCGTCCAGCGCACGAGCGAGAAATACATGGAAGCCTTCGAGCGTCTGACTGGCGACAAGTTGCCAGTATAGTGAGGGAGAGGCGGGAGCGGGAATCGAACCCGCGGATAGGGGTTTTGCAGACCCCGGCCTTACCACTTGGCTATCCCGCCGTAGAATTGAGAGCGGCTAGGTAGTCGGAAGTTTTACGGGCGTCAATGGGTTACTTGTCGGAGAGCCGTCGTCGGGCGTGATTGGAAGTGGGTGATTGATTGAGTGAAAAACAAGCCATCGCGTAGTGGGTGACGCAGCCACAGCGGGGATCCAAGCCCCCCCGCCGCGGCCAAAAGATTCGGGGGGGGCCACAGGGTGCGTGGGGGTCGGGGGGTTTTGTGTTTGACGCAGAGGGTGGGTGGG
>JANMLS010000162.1:0-14326 GCA_031372675.1 Verrucomicrobiaceae bacterium | reverse complement strand
GTCCGAGACGTTCGGGTTCATCGGGTCGGTGGCGACTTCGGCGGTGCCGATGCGGGAGAAGATTTCCTTTATCTCCGGGAACTCGCGTCGCAGCACGGCCTCGCTCTGTTTTTGCAACTCGAGCGACGACGAAAGGCCCGCGCTACTGCTGCGGATGAGCTGAAAGGCGAAGTCACCTTCGTCGAGTTGCGGGATGAACTCGGAGCCGAGCCGCGAAAACACAAACAGCGAAAAGCCGAACAGCGCGAACATCGGCAGCACGACGAGCCAGCGAAAGCGCAGGCCGAAATGAAGCAGCGGCGTGTAGATGCGCTTCGTGAGCGAAACGAGCCAGTTGTCCTTTTCGCGGATGTTGCCGCCGAGCAGAAACGAGCACAGCACCGGCATGAGCGTGAGCGCGAGGATGAGCGAGCCGCCGAGCGCGAGCATCACGACCACGGCCATCGGTTTGAACATTTTCCCCTCGATGCCCTGGAGCGCGAGGATGGGCACATAGACAATGGTGATGATGAGCACGCCGAAGAACATCGGGTTCGCGACTTCCTTTGCGGAGCGCAGCACTTCCTTCGCGCGCTCGGCGGCGGTGAGGCGGCGTCCAAGCGCGTGCTGCCGCTCGCCGAGGTGGCGCACGATGTTTTCCACCATCACCACTGCGCCATCAATGATGAGGCCAAAATCAATCGCGCCGAGGCTCATCAAGTTTCCGCTCAGCCGCCACTCGACCATGCCAATCATGGCGAAGAACATCGCGAGCGGGATGACGAGCGCGACGATAAGCGCCGCACGCCAATTGCCGAGCAGCGCGAAGAGCACGACGACGACGAGTAGCGCACCCTCGGCGAGATTTTTTTCCACGGTGCCGATGGTGCGGTTCACGAGATCGCTGCGGTCGTAGAGCGTGCGAATGATGACGCCTGCTGGGAGTTTGGCCTGCACGACGGCGAGCTTTTCGCGCACGGCTCGCGCGACGAGGCGCGAGTTTTCGCCCGCGAGCATGATGGCCGCGCCGACGAGTGCTTCCTCCGCGTTGTCCGTGCTCGCGCCGGTGCGGAAGTTCGCGCCGATGCCCACGGTGGCGACTTCGCCGAGCAGAATGGGCTTCACGCCGCCCGCGAATTTCAGCGGCAGCTTCGCGATTTCGTCGGTCGTCGTCACGCGGCTCGCGGCTCGCACGATGAGCTGTTCGCCGCCGACTTCCACGTAGCCGCCGCCCGCGTTGCGGGTGTTTTGCTCGACGATTTCCGCAAGCACATCGAGCGACAATCCCGCCGCTGCGAGCCGCGCCGCGTCGGGCTGAATCACGATTTGTTTTTCGTAGCCGCCGCTCGTGTTCACCTCCGCGACACCGGGCGTGCCGCGCAGCAGCGGCTTCACTTGGTATTCCTGAATCTGCCGCAGCGCCATGAGCTGTTGCTCGCGTGTGGCGGGTTTGGTTTTCGCGTCGGCGGTGTAGTCGAGCGCGGAGTAAAAAATCTCGCCGAGGCCCGTGGCGACAGGCGCGAGCTTGGGCGTAAGGCCGGGCGGCAATTCGTCGAGCACGCCTTGCAGCCGCTCGGTGACGAGCTGGCGCACACGATAAATATCCACGCCGTCGCGGAACGTCATCGTGACCTGCGAGAGTCCGAACTTCGACAGCGAGCGCAACTCCACCATGTCGGGCAGGCCGGCCATTTCACTCTCGATGGGAAACGTGACGAGCTTCTCGACTTCCTCCGGCGCAAGCGCGGGCACGGCGGTGTTGATTTGCACCTGCGGGTTCGTGATGTCCGGCACGGCGTCAATCGGCAGCCGCAACGCAGCCCACACGCCGACGGCGATGAGCATGAGCGTGGCGAGCAGCACGGCGGCGCGCTGCCGCATCACGATGTCGAGAAGGCGGTGCAGCATCAGCGTGGCACAGGCTTCCAGCCTGTGGGGCTGGCAGGCGTCCCGCCTGCATTGTCCGGTTTGTTGTGCCATTGCGGGCAAGATGCCCGCTGGCCACACAGGCAGGATGCCTGTGCCACATTGTTGAGGCGGTGCAGCATGTCAGTGCCCGCAGGTGCAGGCTTTGCCGCCGCGCAGGACTTGGAGTTCCGCGAGCCACAGCGACATCACGGGCGACGTGACGATTTGGTCGCCGGAGTAAAGGCCGTCGGTGATTTCCGCGTGCTCGTTGCTCATCGCGCCGACTTTCACCGGCGTCCGCACGTAGAACTCGCCGTTCACCGCATAGACGAAGCTGCCCTCCGCCGTCGTGAGCAACGCGCCGCGCGGCACGGAGGTGACGGCCTCGCCCGCCGCACCGCGAAACGTGGCCTGCACGCGCACGCCGGTTTCGAGCGGCGTCGCCGTCTCCACCGCGACCTCGAACTCGCCGAGGGTCGCGTAGGGCGCTTTCTCCACGCGCTTCACGGTGGCGCGCACCATTGGCGCATCGGCGGCGCGCAGTTCGATTTCCATGCCGGGCTTCACGAGCGCGGCCTGCGCGGCGGTGAGCCAGCCGGTGACTTCGTTCGCCGACGACGAGAGAGCGATGCTGAAAGACGGCGTGATTTTTTCCTCCGCGACCTCCGCGATTTTCAGGCCGATGGCTTTCTTCATCACGTCGGTGAGCGCGATGCCTTTGTCCTTCTTGTATTGCGCGCCGTTCTCCGGCGGACGTTCGCTGGTCTTGGCTTCGGCGGGGCCGCAGCCGCTCAGTGCGAGCGCGGTGGCGAAGGCGATGGATGTGAGGATGAGTGGCTTCATTTGGTAAGTTTGGTTCCGGTGAGAAGTTCGAGTTCGGCCAGCGCAGTCAGCGCGTCGGCTTGGGTGGCGTAGATGGCTTCGAGGGCTTCGAGGTAGCTGGATTGCACTTCGAGGTAAGTCGCGAGCGGCACGGCCCCGAGCCGGTAGTGACGGTCGGCAAGCGTGGCGGCTTCCCGCAGTTGCTCGGCGATTTTCGGGTTCCATCGCGCCATTTCCTTTCGATGCAGCGCGTAGTCTGCGGCGTGCGTGCGGAGCTTCCGCTCGATGTCGCGTTGCGCGAGCCGGAGCGAAGTTTGCGCCTGCAACTCCCGCGCCTTCGCCGTCGCGATGTTGCCCGTGTTGCGATTCCAAAGCGGCAGCGGCACGGACACACCGAGGCCCGCGACGCTTTCTTTGTCGCCCGCTTTTTCCTGCGAGAACTGCGGCCCGACGGTGATGCTCGGCCACGCTTCGTTTTCCGAAAGCTTCACTTTGAAACCTTGCTGCGTGAGTTCGAGTTCGCGCTGGCGCAGCTCGAAGTTTCTGCGGGCCGCGCTGCGGATGAGTTCATCCACGCCCGGCAGTTCCGCAAATGTCGGCGTCACATCCGCGATGACGATGCGCTCGCCGATGCCGCGTCCGCGAAGTTGGTTCAACTCAAACAATGCCTCCTGCGCCTCCTGCGCTCCCTCGCTCGACGCACGCCGCAGCTTGATGACCGATGCCTCGATGGCCCGCGTCTCCAGCAGCGGAGCGACGCCTGCCGGTTCCCGCTGCACGAGCGTCGCCACGAGTTCCTCGCCGCGCACCGCGACTTCCGCCGCCGCCGACTCGCGCCGCTGCGCCGCAAAAAGCGCGTAGCCCTTTCGCCGCACCTCTGCCGCGAGCGCCGAGCGAAACTGCTCCAGCCCCGCCTCCGCGAGTTGCACGCTGCGGTCGGCGATGGCCTTTCGCAGCGACACGCGCCCCGGCCACTCGAACGTCTGCTCGACCGAAACCGCCCACGCTGTCCCCTCCGCCGAGAGGTCGCCGCGCACGCGTTTGCGCCCGACTTCGCCGGAGACTTCGGGGTTCGCCCAAGCCCCCGCTGCTTTTCGCTCGCCCTTTGCGGCGGCGATTTCGGCCTCGTAAAACTTGAGTTCGGGGTTCTCCGCGAGCGCCTGCGCCACGAGCGCATCGAGCGTGAAAGTCGGCGCATCCGCGGCAGCAAGCCGCGCAGCGAGCGTGAGGATGAGCAGGAAGATGGATGTGAGTTTCATAAAGGTAAGCGGACGGAAAAACGGACGAACGCGGGCACGCGAATGTGCGCCGCAAGGGCGAGGCAGCCAGACCCGAAAGGGCGGGCTGTTTAGACCGCGAACGAAGGCCCGCGCACCGGCTGGGCTTTGGTCACATCGTGCCACCAGACAGGCGGCGGAATCGGCGGCGGCACCGGCGGAGCCTCCGCGAGAACGGACGATTCGAGCCGTGCGGATTTTTCCAGTAACACCATGAGCGAATCCAGCTCCGTCCACACCGGAAGCGGCAGCGCAGGCTGTTGGAGCGCCGCGAGGTTCACGCGAGTCTGTAGCGTCATGCAAGGCGAGCAGTCTTTCGCGCCACAAGGCATCCCTTCACTCTCCTTGTGCTCCCCATTACATTCGCAAGCTGGCTCCATCAGCTCCGGCAGCACCGAAGCGATGAGACAGCAGTTGGCGACAGGCCACCACAACAGCGCGAGTAGGAGACAGAGAATGGAGCGAAAAAGCCGCATGAACGCCTATGCCGTTAGCGGTGCGTGCATCGTTGGCAAGCACTTTGCCTGATTTGGATGCTGAATGCTGCGGAGCAGGCACAGACCTCCTGACCTGCGGGGAACTGGGATGAGCCGAGAGTGAGGGCTGAAAGCCCGGCCATGTAATAGCCCAGGGTCAGCGACGAAGGAGCGCAGCCCTGGGTCACGTGCGATAGACGGGATGAGCCCTGTAAGGGCGCGATTGAACCGCCGAGAACCCGAAGAATGCCGCCCTTGCAGGGCTTGGCCCCCGTTTTCCTCCCTACCCAGGGCTGCGCTCCTTCGTCGCTGACCCTGGGCTATTACATTTGCGGACCTTCGGCCCTCCGCGCATGGGGTCATCAAGTTTCCTCGCCGCTCTTCCGTTGTCAGGTGCAGGTCAGGATGTCTGAGGCTCGCGTGGTCTGTTCTTCCACTCGTCCTCCAGGAACAGCGCGGCGTGTATGGGGCCATCCTCAGCGCTCTAGGTTGAAGCGAATTGGCGCGATGACTTGCGCTCCGGCGGTGGCGTTTTTCACCCGGCTTCTCCAGCCGCTTTCCACGGCGGCACGGTCCAGACGCGGGAAGCCGCTGCTCTTTGCCACCGAGACGGCAGTCGGGCGTCCGTCGGCGTTGACTGTGATTTTGAGAGTGACGACTCCGTGTTCTCCGGCGGCTTTTGATTCCGCAGGATAAACCGGCGACGGTCGCAAGGCGAAACTTGGCTTCCCATTCGGCGCGCCTGCTCCCGCGCCGCTTCCCGCCGCGGGGCCCGGTTTCGCGGCGGCGGTCCCGTTTCCTGTGCCGCCGGGCGCGGTGACGAGCGGCGGCTTTTGCGGCGGGGGTTTCTGCACCGGGCGCTGCGGCGGCGCGGGATTGCGGACGATTGGTTGCGGCTTGGGCGCTGGCTTTTGCGGAGCGGGAGGTATCACCATTTCCGGCTCTTTAACTGGCGGCGGCTCGGGCACTGGCTCGGGCGGCGGCGGCTCGGGCACTGGGACTGGGACTACGGGTTCCGGCGTTGGCGGCGTTGGCTCCGCGGTGGGCTGCGGCGCGGGAGAATCGGGCACCGCCTCGACGAGCGAGACTTCCACCGAATCGCCCTCTACCGCCATGACTGCGGGCGGGGCGGGAGCGGTTGTCCAAAAGATGAGCGCCGCCGCGTGGACCGAGACCGCGAGCAGCGCGCAGAGCGAGAGCCGGGTCGCGCTGCTTTCCGTCACTCGAATCTCGCGATTCACGGCAGGCATTTACCGGGCGCGTGTCTCAAACGCGACTTTCGTGATGCCCAGCTTGCGCGTCTCGTCGAGCACCGCGATCGCAAGACCCAGCCGCGCATTTTCGTCGCCGTTGATGAACACCCGCAGCTCCGAATTCTGCTCCTTCAGCTTTCGCAATTCCGCCACGAGCTGCTCCTGCGAAAGCTCCCGTTTATCGAGGTAAAGCTGGCCGCTCTCCGTCACACTCACCGTCGTGTGGTCCTTGCGCTCTTGCGGCGCGCCGGTGCTCGCAGCGGGAAGAATCACAGCGATGCCCTGATTTTTCACCATCGAGAGCGACACCATCACAAACGTCGCCAGCAGAAAAAACATGATGTCAATGAGCGGGATGATTTCGATACGCGCCCGACGGCTCCCGCGTGGTGATGGAATGGTGATCATGGTTTTGAAAACTGAGCTGCGTGGATTTCGATATGCGCCGCAGCGTCCTGGAGCTCCCGCCGCGCCCCTTCCAGCCGCGCGTTCAGGTAGTTAAAAGGAATCAGCGCCGTGATTGCCACGCCGAGCCCGAAAGCCGTAGCGATGAGCGCCTCCGCGATGCCGCCCGTGATCGCCGTCGGCGCACCCAGCTCGCCGCCGCCCAACATCCCAAACGAACTCATCATCCCCGTCACCGTCCCGAGCAGCCCCAGCAACGGCGCGAGCGTGATGATCGTATCCAGCACACTCAATCCGCGATTATACCGCGCCAGTTCCCGCTCCGCTCCGCGCAGCAGCGCACTGGCGATACTCTTTTCCGCCCGATGCTCCAGCGCCGCCGCCAGCGTGCGGGCGACAAAATCCTTCGAGTCCCGCCCGAGCTTCACCGCCAGTTCCGGCTCCCGCCGCTCCACCGCATCGAGCATAGAATCGACGAGCTTCGGCTGCCGGCGCGAAATTTCCGCGACGATGAAAAAGAGCCGCTCAAAGACCACAGTCAGCGCCAGCAGCGAGCAAGCGAGAATCGGCCACATGATGGGCCCGCCTTTGTAAAAGAGATCGAGCAAAGAGTGCATGAGAATTGGCTTAGCGAACAGTCACCCGCACCTCACCACTTATAGGTGAACCGTGCGCGGAACATGCGGGGCTCGGCGGGGTGGAGGTGCGTGTCGTCGAAGCCGCCGAGGGGTTCGCCGGCAAGGCGGCTTTGGTAGCGGTATTCGATGTCGTTGTCCTTACGATCTAGGAGGTTCACGCATTCGACTGCGGCTTCCCAGCGCTTGGCGCGGTAGCCGAGGTTGGCGTTCACCGTTACGGTGGGGCGGCCTTTGATGGAGTTGTCTTCGATGAGCGGGCGGGCGGCAAATGCGCGGACGCGGGTGCCTGCAAACCAGCCTTCTTCTTTGCCCTGTGCGCCGACGATGAAGCCGCCGCTGAGCATCCACGGGACGCTGTCCGGGATGTGGTCGGCGCTGCCGACATCGCGGAAGCGGGCGTGGGTGGCGGCAAATTCTGCATCGACGGTGAGCCAGGAAGTCGGAGCCCAATAGACTGCCGTTTCGATGCCGAAACGCCGGGAGCCTGCGCCTGCTTCGTTCGTCCCAGCGTCGCCGACATAGACGAGCTCGCTGTCGCTATCCAGCCACCAGCCCGCGAGGGTCGCGGTGACTTTTGGGATGAGCTGTGTGCGGAGGCCGAGTTCTGCGCCGATGGTGCGGACGAGGGCATCCACGGGCGGCACGGCGTCGCCGCTCACGGGGTCGCGTCGGGTGTTTACGCCGCGTGCGTCGTTGCTGTGAAAGCCGGTGCCGAAGTTCACATACAGCTCGGTTTCTTTCCACGGGCCAAAGATGGCGGCGAACTTCGGGCTCACGATTCCGGCGAAATCGTCGCCGGTGTTGTCGGGTGTGTTGGCGGAAACATCGAACAAGTAGCCATCGGCGCGCAGGCCGGCGACGGTGCGGAACCACGGCGTCCACTTCGTCGTGGCCTCGGCAAAAAGCCCGGCGCTGATCTCCGTCACGTCGTCTTCGCGCACGGTGTCGAAGCGCTGGCGGCGCTCGGTTTTGTGCAGGCCGATTTCGTCGATGAGGTCGGCGCGAGTCTGGAGGCCGAGCGTCACGGAGGTGTCTTTATTAAAAGCGCGAAGGCCGTCCCAAGTGCGGGTGAGTTCGCCGCCGAGGACGTAGCGGCTCTCGGCTTGCTCGAACTGATCGCCGCGTGCGGGGTTGTCGAGGAAGTAGGTGAAATTGGAGAACAGATCGAGTTCGTAGTAGAGGCCGTAGAGGTTGAGCTTGGTGGTCGCGTTGCCGTCCGTCTGCTGCCAGTGGAGCTGGAGGCTGTAGCGGGCGCTGTTGCCGCCGTCCGAGCCATCGACGAAGCCGAAGCGGTCGATGCGCCCGTCTTGGATCGCTCGCTGGGGAATCTGGTCGGTGCTCTGCCATTTGCCGCGATAGCCCATGAGCGTGATGGCGAAGTGGTCCTCGGCATTTCCTTGGAAGTAGCGGGCGAATCCATTCCAGCGGCTGAACGCTTCGCGCAGCGCCCACGGGCCATCGTAGGCGTTGTACTCGCCAGCGAGCGTGAGCTTTCCCGCGCCGACATCGAACGTGTGGCCGGCTGCGCCGCGATAGTAATTGTGCTCGCCGAGTTCAAACGTCGCGAAGCCGTTTGGCAGCACGTCGAGGAGCTGGAAATCCGCGCTGCCCGCACTGGAGAGGTCGCCGTTTCGCGCCGAGTAGTTGCCTTTGTAATAGTTCACCGCATCGACGAGTTCGGGGATGAGCAAGTTCATATCCGCGTAGCCCTGGCCGTGCGCGTGGGTGCGCATATTCACAGGCATCCCGTCTATCGAGATGGCGAAGTCCGTGCCGTGGTCGAGATTGAAGCCGCGCAGGAAATACTGGTTGGCCTTGCCGCCGCCCGCGTGCTGGGTGACGAGCATTCCCGGCACTGCCTCCAGCACTTCGCCGCGCCGCATCACCGGGCGCGCCCGGAGTTCATCGCCGCTCGCGGAAGCCTGCGAAGCCGCGCCTGCGGTGCCGAGGATGTTGTCGCGCTTGCCGATGATGACGGTTTCTTCCAGCACGGTTGGATCCTGCGCGGATGCTGCCGTGACGATGCTCGCGAGTGCGAGGTGTGTGAGGATGTTTTTCATAGAATTAGAGTTGGTTTGCGTATCACGAGTGGCGGTTTTGTGTCGCGAAAAATAGGATGATACCCGCGATAGCAGCCAGCGCTGCGCCGCCAGTGAGGACGGCGAGCACGATGTCGCGGGCGTTTTTGTCGCGGATGAATGCGAGCTTGTGGAAGTTGCTAAAGATGTTCGCTTCGAACTGCCGCTCGCGGTCGGTGTGCCGAGTGACGCTCCCGGTCGCTGTGCTCACGTACACGCGAGTCTCCAGCGCGTCCCCTGCATCGAAACGATACACAGGCAGCATGCGAAAGATGTTGATATACTCGGCGTCGAACATGGTCAGGTGAGCGGTCTTCTTGACAACGACGCCACCGAGGAAATTGGATGCAATCTCGGCTGCATACCGCTCATCCTGCGCGGCGTCGATGCGGCCATCCACCGCACTCACGTATGCGGGCGCGGCGCTTGAAGAATAGATTTGATACCACGGCGCGCCGCCGATTCCGCGAATATTGATGGCTTGTGCGGCGACCCCGGGCAGCTTTGCCAGCGCCTCTGCCGGGCCGACGCGGATGTCTGCGGCATCAAGCGCGCCGCCGGGGCGCGCGGGCGGTGGCGGGGATTGCGTGCGAGTCATGACGGTGTGGATGACGCCGCTGAGCGACGACATAAGGATGCTGACGCTGAAGAGCAGGCCCAGCCAGCGGTGGAGCTTACGGACGGATTTCGGATTCATAGGAAAAAATACTCGGGACGGCATCCGGTGAAGGACACCGTCCCGCGCGACCAAACACCAATGGTTTACCAACGAACCTCGAAGCCGCCGAAGATTCCGCGCCCGTCGCCGGGTAGAAATTGCGCCTGATTAAACGGGCCGGATTGGCTGATAACGCCGGTCGTTGCGGCGTAGTGCTCGTCGGTGAGATTCTTCGCTTCTACGAATACGGAGAGCCCCTTTTCGTTGCGCCAGCCGACCTTTGCACCGAGCAGCAGGTAGCCGTCGGTAAAGAGCGTTCCGCGTGAATCCACGCGATAGCCTTTCGGCACGTATTCGAGGTTCGGCCCAGCGTAGAAGCCGGATGGATGCTCGTACATCAACTCTGCGCGGACGTAGTGTTCGGGGATGCCCGCGAGCAGGCCATTGCCATACGTCGCGTCGCCGTCGTAGCGGAAATCGCTCCACAGATACGTGCCGCGCAGCACGAGTTTATCGGCGTCGCCCGCTTCCGTGGTGATGGTGCCTTTTCCATCGCGAGCGGCCACGGCGGCATCCGCGAAAAGCCCGCGCGCGAGTTCCACATCGAAGCCAAGCTCAACGCCTTGGTGGATGGTGCGCCCCGCATTCACCGTCTGGCCAAGGCCCGGCGCGATTTGGAACTCCAGTAACTCGTTTTCGAGCTGCGCGTAATAGTAAGCCAACTCCCAGCCGAACCGACCGATGCGCCCGCGTGTGCCGATCTCAGCGGTCGTCGCAGTTTGCGCGTCGAGCTTCACGAGGCCACTACCGCCGTTTGCAGCGTTGGTGAGTTCGCCAAAGGACGGCGGCTCAAAGCTGCGGCTGAGGTTTGCGAAGAACTGCACGTCCGTCTTTGGCTGATAGAGCAAGCCGAGTTTCGGGCTGTAGCCCCACCAGTCCTGCGTGTCGGAATTATCCGGGCCAAACGGGAAGTCGTCGCGATTTTTACGCTTCGCGTAGCTTACTTGTCCGCCGAGCGAGAGGGCGACTTGATTGGTGATCCAGAATTGCTCCTGCGCGTAGAAATCGACGTTGAGCGCTGTCTGATGATTGTCGGAAAACTTCGCCCCTCGATTGCCGAGCACGTTTGTAAACCGGTTGTCTTCCGTGATTCCGTACGTCGGCGAGAGGCCGACGGTGAACCGGTTTTTGTGCCCGGCGAGTTCTCCCGTGTAGTCGTAGCGCAGGTTCGCGCCGAAGTCGTTCGAGAGTTGGTCGATGATGAACAGAATCGGGTGATCGAGGTCTTTGTTGGACCAAAACGAACTGAGCGTGAGGCGGTGGTCGCCATCGAGCCACGTCGTCTTGTTTGCCACGCGGAAAAGCTCGAAGTCGCGCTTCCAGTTGCTGTCCACGTAGTCAAAGATTTTCACGAACGCATTGCGCTGCGGTGCGTCCGGCGTGGCTTCGAGTTGCAGCTTGGTGAGGTTGCCCGGCAGCTCGGAATCCGTCTTTGCGTAGGTGACGTAAAAGCGCGTCTCCAAGTTCTCGCTCAGCTTGTAGCCAAAGTTCGCGAAGAGCCGCTGGCTGTTTTGCTGGCTGTGGTCGCGGAAGCCGTCTTGCGAAGCGTGCGAGAGGCTGACGTAGTAATCAAACGCGCCGACGATCCCGCCCGTCGCGAGCTGTGCGCGATAGCTCTCAAAGCTCCCGTATTCTCCGCGAATGGAGAGCTTCGGAGCATCGTAGCCGGTCGGCGAAGTGAAGTTGATCGCGCCGCCGAGCGTGGTCGCGCCAAACTCCAGCGCGTTTGCGCCGCGATAGACTTCCACGGATTTCGCTGTGAGCGGGTCGATGGCCTGGAAGTCGAATCCGCCATCGGCGAGATTCACCGGCACGCCGTCTTGCATGAGCTTCAGCCCGCGTCCGTGGAACGTGCGCTGAATGCCGGAGCCGCGAATGGAAATGCGCGTTTCCTCCGCGCCAAAACGCGGCTGAACGAACACGCCGGGCGCGTAGTCGAGCGCGTCTTTGAGCGTCGTCGCGCGTCCGCGTTTATACGTCTCGGAATCGATGACGGTAACGCCGCCGGGAGTCTGCTGGACTTCCGCGCGGAGCACTTCCGTGATCGGAGTGGTGAGTGAGTTTCTGCGCGCTGTGACGACCGTTTCCGGCAGCCGCGTTTGCGCTGAGAGCGTGGTGAATGCGGCGATGGAGCCGGTAAGAATGAGGATTGTTTTCATGTTAGTTTTTTTGAATTGAGTGCGTCTGCGCGAGACTTCGAGCGAAGGGTGCCAGCGATGCGCTGACTCGTTTTGTGAGTTGCAGCAGACGCGTGAAATGCGCCGCTGCCCTTTGTTCGAAATCATCAAACCCATGCCGACACGCGCAGGCGCGTTCTCTCTCGGCACGGGTGATTTTTGCGGCTCAGCCGAGATGAAGTTCGCCCGCGAACGCGGAGCGAGAGCGACACACGATGACCCGCTCGGCTAAGCGAGCGGCGGGGGCGTCGGAGGCGCGTCCATGCGCCACAAACCAGTCTGGCAAACTCGCGGCCACACCGCCTCGCCGACCACAGCACACGCGGGCAACTGCACCCCGCGAAGCTCCACAAACTTTGCATCGGGTGCCTTTTTCAGCGCTGGAATATCCTGCTCACGCTTCTGCTCTGCCTGTCGTCCCGAGTCGATCGCGGAGCAAAGGCGGCAAGGATGTTCCCCATCAAAAGTCGTCTCCACCGCCTCCACGACCGAACTCATTTGCGAGCGAACCACGAGCATCCCCGTCCAAGCCGTTCCTTGCAGCAGCAACCAATGTGCGCCGCTCAAGTAGAGCGCGCAGCAGACGATTAGAGCAGTACGGAAAACCGAGTTCACAGCCGCCGAGGTATCAAACCAATGCGTCAGCCTGCAAGAGACATCTCGGCGACAAATCAAAATCAGGGGCGGAGCTGGCATTCGCATTCATTCAAAAGCGCACGTTCACGCCGAAGGTCGCGCCGCTGCCGGGATAGGCATCCTTTCAGTGCGCGTGTTCGTGGAGGTGTTGTTCGGTTTCCAGCTCGTTGACGACCTTTCGGCTGGGCGTCGGGCGGAATCTCGCGGACGTGCATAATCTCATCTTCGCATTTCTCTACAACGCCCTCGGCATCCCGCTCGCCGCAGGTGCACTCTATCCGTTTTTCGGACTTCTCCTCAGCCCCATCGTCGCCGGAGCCGCGATGAGCCTCAGCTCCGTTTCCGTCATCGTGAATGCCCTGCGGCTGCGCTTTGTTTCACTCGAATCACAGCGTTGAATATGTTCCCACGTCTCTCACTCGCCACCACGGCCAGCGTCGGCGGAGCCAAGCCGTATCCGCTCACCACCTGCCTCGTCACCGGCAACGCCCTAAACTCCATGGGCGATGAACAAAGCATCGTCCACGAAGGCCAAGTAGTGAAGTTCTGCTGCGAGCCTTGCGTCGCGAAGTTCAAAAAGAACCCGACCAAGTACCTCGCCAAGCTGCCATAGCGTCCTAGTAACGCGTAATAAAGAGCGGGCGGGAACGCTTCGCAGAGAGACGTTGCCCGTGAACGCCGGGAGCCGGCAGCAATACATGCTCCATCGCGGCGCTTTCCGTCTCCACCGCGCCGGGCGGCATGGGTTTCTCTGCGTGGTTGGTGTAAATTTTCACCGCTGCCGTCACTCCGTATTACCGCCTGTGACGCCCTTGGCTGTCCACATGATGCCCGTGGGAATCCACACGGTGTCCATGCGAATCACGGCGCGGCGCGGCGTAGGAATGATGGCGGTCAGTATAGCGCGGTTCGCAGTCGTAGTGGTAGCTCGGCACATATCGATACTGCGGGCGTGGCGCGTAGTAGCGGGTGTAGCCGCTGCTGTAGCTGTAGCGCGAGCGCCCATCATTGCAGTCGCCTGCGCTGGCTTGGGTGAGTGTGATGGTTCCGAGTGTGATGATTGCGATGAGTGTATTTTTCATAGTCGAACGAATGTTCGGTCAATGGACGCAGCGGGGCGCACATTATTCAAAGCGGTTTGCTGCTTCGCTTTGTGCAAAAAAAAATCCCGGCAGCGTAAGCTACCGGGATTTTCTGCGAGCCGCGTTTTGCGACTCAGCGGTTGGTTATTTCTTCTTTTCTTTGTTCGCAGCGCATTTGCAAATCCACTCCGGCGAACTGCACGCGTCGCAGTTCGCAGTGTCGTATTGCAGGCGGGCGGTGACGGCTTTGGCTTTCGCGTTGTCTTTGTATTGGAGGATGAGCCATTCGCCGGGCTTTACGGCGGGGATGCTGAACTTGCCGTCTGCCTGTGCGACTTCGAGCTTTGTGGCTTTGCCGGTGGGTCCGCCGTTTGCGGTGAGGGTTTGTGCGGCGAGGGCGACGGGCTTTTTGTCTTTATCGAGCAGGGCGATGACGAATTTGCCGTCCTTTACGGTGACTTCGCCGTGCATGGTTTCGTTCTTGGAGAACTCTAGGAGACGGCCACCGTTGGGCCCGAGTTCGACGTCGCCGTGGGCTAGTGCCGAGGCGGTGATGGCGAGGCTGCTGAGCAGCGCGAGGATGTGTGTTTTCATATGTTTTGTTTTGTTTTGTTTGTTTGTTGTTCTAGGGAAAGTTTTAGTGCGCGGCGGCGGCTCCGTTTTCTATCGCGTGCTTTGCGGCGCGTCGCCCGAAGAGCCAGAAGACGGCGGGGGTGACTGCGAAGTCGAGCAGCGTGCTGGTGACGAGGCCGCCGACGATGACGACGGCGACGGGGTGGAGGATTTCTTTGCCCGGCTCATCGCCCGCGAGGACGAGCGGGATGAGGCCGATGCCGGCGGCGAGCGCCGTCATGAGCACGGGGACCATGCGCTCTTT
>JANMLS010000161.1:0-4979 GCA_031372675.1 Verrucomicrobiaceae bacterium | reverse complement strand
GCGAAGTAGTGGCATTGGCGCCCCGCCAATGAAGTGTGGCTCGGCGGCCTCCGCCGGGTGGCGTGACTCGGGTGCAGGCGAACAATTTTGTTCAGCGTGATTCGGATACACCTCTGCTTTGCTCGCCGTTCATTGGCGGGGCGCCAATGCCACTACGCTGCGTCACGCAGTCGCAGCATGAAAGGAATCCGATTCCAGAGCGTTACGAATAATCGAACTCAGCCTGCTGGAGAGGTAGGGTTTTGGGAGATAGTTCACGCCCTCGCGCAGCGTCACATTGCTGCCAAAAAGTTCGCTGCTGTATCCGCTCGTGTAGATCACTTTCAGCTCCGGTCTGTCCGCGAGACAGTGTTGGGCGACATCCAGCCCGTTTGCTTTTCCGGGCATGACCATGTCGGTGAGCAGCAAGTCCACCTGCTCGCGAAGGCTGGGCCAGAGCGCGATGGCGCGATCTCCGTTCTCTGCTTCGATGACGTTGTAGTTGTAAGTCTGGAGCACTTCGACGACGAGCGCACGCACGGCAGCATCGTCCTCAACGACGAAAATCGTGTGGTTTCCGTCATCCACCGCAGGGGTGAAAAGCGCAGGCTCCTCCACCGCTTTTGCAAGTCCAGTCACGGGAATATAAGTATGAAAAGCGGTGCCACGGCCTTTCTCGGTATCCACATCAATCCAGCCTTCGTGCTGTTTGATGACTCCGTAAACCGTCGCCAGTCCCATGCCGGTGCCTTTGTTCAGGCTTTTGGTGGTGAAAAAAGGTTCAAAAATTCGCAACCGGGTAGTCTCGTCCATTCCCGTGCCATTGTCGGTGACGCCGATTCGGATGTAGTGCCCAGGCCGCGCGTCGGGATTTTTCGGGAGGTTGGCATCGTCAAAATGGATACTCTCCGTGGCGATGGTGATCACGCCGCCATCCGGCATGGCATCGCGTGCGTTCAGCGTGAGATTCATCATCACCTGCTCCATGTTCGTAGGGTCTGCGTGAACGAGCGCAGGCGCCTGCATTAGATTCAGGCGCAGCTCCACTTTTTCGCCGAGAAGCCGGCGAAGCATGTGGGCGAGCGTCGCGATGTCGTCATTCAAATCCATCACTTTTGGGCGCAACATTCCGCGACGTGAGAAAGTGAGGAGTTTGCGCGTGAGGTCCGCTGCGCGTTGTGCGGCACCATTGATCTGGTGAAGCGAACTGTTCACGGAAAGCGGGACGGCTTTTGTATCCAGATGGATGCTCGCGTGGCCTTGGATGATGGTCAGCAGGTTGTTAAAATCATGCGCAATCCCGGCTGCAAGCTGTCCGACGGCTTCCATTTTTTGCGACTGGCGGAGTTGGTTTTCGAGCTGCTGCCGCTCCGTGACATCCTGCGCCATGAGCAGGATGTGCTTTTCATTCGCGAGATCGAAAGCCTCGATGGAAAGCATCACGTTGCGAAGCTCGCCATTGCGAGTCCCGATCTGCGCGGGTGTATCGCGGACCGGAGTAATATCGCCACCTGCCGATCCAGAGCGGCTTTCGTAGTCGAGGCAGAGCCGGAGATCGAGCGGCGTGCGCCCGACGATTTCTTCCCGCGAATAGCCGGTCATGGCGAGAAAAGCGGGATTCACATCCACAAAACGCTGCGCCCGCTTGGTCTGGATTGCCTGCGGAATCGGCGAGTTTCGGAATGCCTGCGAGAATCGCTCCTCGCTGTGGCGTAGCTCATCGTAGGCTGTGGAAAGCGCCTTGGTCCGCTCGGAAACCATGCGCTCAAGCTCGTCCACCTTGAACTGCGCAAGCCGGGTGACGGTCCATTTTTTTGTCAGCGCATGGGCGAGCTGGAGCACTTCGATGTTGTCGAAGGGTTTTTTCAAAATGACGACGTTGTCGCTCACGCCGATTTTTGCGGACATTTTTTCCCACGAGTAATCCGAGTAAGCCGTGCAGATCACGATCTGGAGCGCGGGGTCCACTTTCCAAATGTGCTGAATCGTCTCGATGCCGTCCCATCCCGGCGGCATCCGCACATCAATAAACGCCATCGCGTAAGGATTGCCGCTTGTGATGGATTGCGAGACCAGTTGAAGTGCTTCCTCACCTTGGTATGCAGACTCCAGAATGAAGTCGTGTGCGGTATTTTTCGCAGTGTGATTGTCGCCAAAAATTACCGCTTCCGCAGCATCGAGCGCCTCGTTGCGAACCTGACTGCCTAGCAGGATTTTTTTGAAATCTTCGTGGATGCTTGGGTTGTCATCGACGAGCAGGATGCGGCGATTTTTGTCCATTAGTTGGCTGGGGTTGGTTCGGTTTTTTTTGAGGGAAGTTCCAGTGTGAAGCTTGCGCCGCAACCGGGGCCATCGCTTTCCACAAAGAGTCGCCCGCCCATTTGCTGCGCGGCCAGAGCGGAGCTGTGCAGCCCGAAGCCGTGCCCGTCTTTGCGGGTGGTGAATCCGTGGAAAAAGATTTTCGTGAGGTTTTCGGCGGGGATTCCGCAACCCGTGTCGGCGACGGTGATTTTGATAAGATTTGGGTCTTCGCCGGAGATGGTCACCGTGATGCGGCGAATATCCCGCTCGCCCTCATTCATCGCGTGTTTTGCGTTGCGGAGAAGGTTCACCAAAATTTGCAAAACCTTGTGCCGGTCCACTTCCACCATGCGAGGCTCGGTGACTTTCGTGACCAACTCGATTTGATGTCTCTGCAAACTCATGGAAACCATACGAACCGCATCGGCAACCAGCACCTCTGGCTGGATTCGCTGCATCAGCCCGAAAACCCGCGCGTGGCTCTGCTGCATGGAGACGATTTCCTTGATGTGCTCGATGTTGCGCAGCAGCGATTCCAATTCGGAAACCGCGTCGTTTCTTTCCGCAATCAGATGTTCGCTGAGATTCAAGAGATAGGAAGGGATGAGCTTACCCTTCGGGTCCGAGTTGATAAACTCGCCAAGCACCCCGTTTTTTTCCGTAAGCAATTCGGCGGTTTTCTGGAGCTTTTCGAGCCGGTTGCCGGTGAGTTTTTCGGAGATGAGTGCGGCGGATACATTCACGCTGTTCAGAACATTACCCACATTATGAAGAACGCCAGTGGCAACTTCGGCCATACCAGCTTGGTGCGAGGTTTCGATGAGCTGGGTCTGGGTTTGCTTCAGCTCGCGCTCCGCCCGCTGCCGTTCCTCGATTTCATGCACGAGGGCGTTTTCACGCGAGCGCACTTGGTCGAGCATGTAATTGAATGTATCGGTGAACGCGCCGACTTCATCATCGCCCATTTTCTCCGCCCGCACGTCGCTATCCTTGCAGTTGGCGATGGCTCGCGCAGTCTCAGCGAGCTTCTGAATGGGAGCACTGATGAGTCTTCCGAGGCGGATGGAAATAACCCACGCAATGAGCGACGAGATCGCGAGCACGAGGCTCAAAATCGCGATGCCAAGGCTGACAAGCTCCTTTGATTGCCGGCCATAGTTTGTGCTGATGTGGAGCGTGCCGATTTGCTCGACCGTCCCGACGTGCTCGCCTTCGCGCACTACCGGATGCGCAAAATTCAGCGCACTTTCATTGTAGTACTGCATCGGCTTTTTTTGCGTGGCGCTGATCCCATCCGGCAGGGCGAGCGAATTGTAAGAGGCCAGCTCCATGCCATTGCTCAAAAACAGCGCGGCGGAAGTCACCCCATTTTTCACCGAGAGCCGGGCAAGCAAAGTCTCCGCGGCTTGCGCATTTGCGAAATCTGCCGCTGCGGTGCTTTGAGAGGCAATCGCGGCGGTGGTGGATTCCATGTCTGCGATGAAGTTCTTTTTGAAAAAATAGAACTGCACCGCAAACAACGCACTCCCAGCCACGACAAGCGATGCGAAGCAAGTCGTGAGGATGATGAACCGGAGCTTTGCCCGGATTGGCGCATTGCGGAGTCTGGAGATCATCCGCCGCCTTGTCCTTTCTGGAAGTCGGCCAGCATCGGACTCAGCACCAGACTTGAGCGGCGGGCGTTGCGTTCATTTAGCTCCATGCTGACGTTGCCGCCCGCAGTGCGGAGATTGATGACGCCGCCTTTTTTCAAAAATGTGTCGCTTTCGCCGACCGTGAGAATCGGGTCGCCGCGCACTTGGCTGAGGATTTTGGCAAGCCTCGCCTCCTCCGAGCGGGAAACAAACAGGATGTGGCAGCCCGCAATTTCCTGCACAGTCGCCAGATGTTTCACCACAACCTCGCGGTCCTTGATGCGCCGACTGCCGATGATTTCCCGAATCTGATCGGAAGCCTGATCGTTGCCAAAAATGCCGATCACCAGCGGGATTCCGTGCCCCATTTTATCCTTCGGCCACTCCACGTAATGAGCAAGTTTGCCGATGTATTGAGCCTTCTTCTGATACTCGCTGCTGCCGTCCTGCGCTTGGGCACGAAACCAGCCAGCAATCATCATGGCGCAAAAAACCAAGGCTACGCCAACCCGCCATCGCGGATACGGCGATGTGCAAGCCTGCGCCGCGTTTGCGCGGTGGGTTTCTGTATGGTCGGCCATGTTCTCTTTTTTAAGGGAGCAATAAAAATGCCTGCAAGGACAGTGTTTATACTTTCCTGCGTTCGACGACTCAGTTCACTAAATCCTTAGAAGATGCAAGTTTATGAAATGCCTTCATACCCATTCCGACAAAGGAAGTCGGTGCGCGATTTGCGCCATTTGGCCACCTTCCCCGCACACTCCCAAGTTAGTCAGATACGCCGAATCAGTTTTCGTCCCGCCGGGACGACTTCGATTCCGAACTCGTAGCCGCCTTCGATAACCGCGTCTTTCGCAGCACGAAAGGCTTCGTAGCAGGGCACACGCATCTAAATTTCGCTGAAGGCGGATGGGAGCGGGGCTATAAACCCGAACGCCGCGATTGAATAGAGGCGTTTTGCGCGGCGAGGACGGTGGTATGGGAGTTTGTGAAGACATTCCACACTCCGCCTGCCGCACAAAACGTTGACATGGATTTTGCTCCGCTTTCGGGCGCGGGCCAAGT
>JANMLS010000146.1:0-15851 GCA_031372675.1 Verrucomicrobiaceae bacterium | reverse complement strand
TCGAAGTCACCGCTAATAAGTAAGAGCACATAGCGACTTGGATTAGTTTACGAAGTGCATTCGCCAATTTCTGGCGGATGACAGAACGGCTTGTATGGACGCAGACGGTGTTCGCCCTCGGCTACTCACATCTTACCGCTAAACGGCTGTCTGTTTTACTCCGCGAGGATGGTGTAAGTGTAATTTGGCGAGACTCACGTTACGCCTGCTGCTGAAAATTAAAAAAACGAAGCCGCCGAGCTTCACGCTCGACGGCTTCGTCGAAACAACAAACCACGAAATTTTTTTGCGGACTAGGCGTCCGGCTTTGTCTTGCGGAGGCCGATCACGCGGTCGCCTTCCTTCCACTGGCTACGACGTTTTAATACTTCCACGCGCTCGAAACGCTTTAGGACGTTGCGCTTTGCGGCGATGGTGCTGGAACCTTTGAGACTGCGGTGCTGCGACATATATTTTTGGAAAAGAGGCGCGGAAATTAGCCGCCTGTTTGTTTTGTGCAAGTACGATTTTCGGAGATTTACGTCGGGGGTGTTTTCAGCCAGCGTCGCGCTATGTCAAACGTCCGTCCCGACCGCACCGTAGAGCACGACTGGTCCCCGCGCCGCATTCCCGAAAACATTACTTGGGGCGATGGCTTTTATTGCGAGAGTGCGCAGTGTTTTCTCCACTTCAAAGGCAAGCGCCAGCCTGCTGTGGAGCTTGGCAATCACGTCAGCGTCTATGCGGCCAGCCAGTTTGCGGTGAGCGGCGATGCTCACGTCACCATCGGCGATTTCACGCTGCTCGTCGGCGCGTTGATCACCTGCGAAACGCGCATCGAAATCGGTTCGCATTGCCTCATTTCGTGGGGCGTCGGGATTGCAGACAGCGACTTTCATCCTGTCGGCGCAGCCCAGCGCCGCATAGATGCCGAAGCACTTGCGCCATACTTTGAAAATAAGCCGCATCGCCCGCTCGAAGCAGTCCGTTCCCGCCCCGTGAAAATCGGCAATAACGTGTGGATCGGCATGAACGCAATCGTGCTCAAAGGCGTGACCATTGGGGATAATTCCATCATCGCAGCGGGCGCAGTCGTGACCAAAGACGTGCCGCCCGGCACCATCGTCGCCGGCAACCCCGCCCGCTACGCCAAGCGCGTGCCGGAGTAACCACTATTTGACAAACTGCCGCACACACGGACTCTCCTTTTTTCAATATGGCGCGACAAATCAAACTCAACGGGCGCGAGGTTTCCCTGCTGCGCTCCATCGGCTTCGGACTCGGTATTACGGGAACGGAATTACAAGAGCGTATGGCCATGAGCGCCGATGAACTTGTGGATGTTTTGAATACGATGCTCGACGCCGGATATGTGGAAGCTGCGAGCTTGAAAGAGCAGACGACTCTCGCAGAATTCGCGAACGATACCTTCGAGCTAAATCCCGCATTCACGAGCGATCTGAAAGCCGCGCTGAAGCATCGCTGAGGATGCGCGGGAGGAAGCCAGGGATTAAATCTTGGAAATCCTGTGTGAACGAAGAAGACTGCTTTTGTTGAAAACGCTCTCCAACTTTATGCACCATCTTTCATTTATGTTCGCGCTCATTTTATCCCTTGCCTCAGTGCGTGCCGGTGAGAATGCGCCGCAGTGGTTGAGCTATCCGGGCGGCGAGGGACCGGGGAAGGGAAAGCGGGTGGTTTTGATCGCGGCGGACCAAGAGTATCGCAGCGAGCAATCCATGCCGATGCTGGCGAAGGTTTTGAGCACGCATCATGGGTTCGCTACGACGGTGCTTTTTGCGGTGAATGAAAAAGGCGAAGTGGACCCGACGATGCCGGTGTATCCTGAAAAAGGGCAGACTTTGAAGGAGCACAGCATCCCCGGCTTGGAGCAGCTTGCGGAGGCGGATTTGGTGATTTTTTTTCCGCGCCTGCTCACGCTGCCTTTGGCGCAGCAGGAGATGATTGTGAAGTATGTAGATTCGGGAAAGCCGATCATTTCTCTGCGGACTGGGAATCACGGCTTCCGCGTGCCGCTGCCGTATAAAATAAACGGGAAACAGGTGCGCTGGGGCGAGGATATTTTGGGCGGGTCTTTTCTCGGACATCACGGGCGCTGGATGGCGGATTCGACGCGGGGAAGCATTGTGCCGGAGCAAAAAGGGCATCCCATTTTGACTGGCGTGAGCGACATCTGGGGGAACTCGGATGTGTATCGGACTTACAAGGAAGGGACGAGTCTGCCGGAGGGTTGCACGGCGCTGGTGTGGGGACAGCCGCTGATGGGCCGCAAGCAGGATGACCCGCCAAACGAAAAGCTGGAGCCGCTGCCGGTGGCGTGGATCAAGGATTGGGAGACGAGCGCGGGGAGAAAGGCGCGAGTTTTCCACTCCACGATGGGGAGCGGGACGGATTTGAAAAACCCCGGTCTGCGCAGGATGGTCGTGAATGCGGTGTATTGGGGAATGGGGCTGGAGGCGTCGATTTCAGCGACGAGTAGCGTAGAGATTGTAGGGAAATATGAGCCGCTGGATAGCGGGTTTAATTACAAGAAAATCGGCCTGGAGCCGAAGCCGGTCGAGGCTTACCGGTAGCAAGATTCTCAATGGCGATGAGCATCGTGGTGCTATAAGAAGGCGCGTGATCATTCATTTCCACGAACCGCCAGCCGCGAAGAAAATAGGCGGGCTAGAGGCTGCGATTCGCAGTATACAGTCGGCGCTGGAGACGCTTGGGCACACGGTTTTCATCAATCCCGCGAAAGATGCGGCGCTTGCGGATGTCGTTCACTTTCACGGGCTGTGGCAGCTCAGTCATCCGGCAATCGCCGCTGCTGCGAGAAAGGCGGGAGTCCCCGTAGTTGTATCGCCCCACGGGATGCTGGAGCCGTGGGCGCTGGATCATAAACGGTGGAAAAAGCTCCCCTACTTTCACCTCATCGAGAAACGCTGGCTCTCGGTCGCATCGTGCATTCTCGCCACCGCCGAGCCAGAGGCCGCGCGGCTGCGCGAGATGTTCCCCGCGACGCGCATTGACGCCATCCCGCTGGGACTCACTGGCGACGCAGGGCCGGATTACGCGGCGGCGCGGGCAAAACTGGAGTGGCAAGAAGACGAGACGGTGCTGCTGTATCTCTCGCGCATCCACGAGAAAAAGGGGCTGGATTTACTGATCGAGGGACTGGCTGCTGCGGAGAAGAAGCTGCACACACGATTAGTGATCGTAGGGCCGGAAGAACAGCCCGCTTTTGCGCGAAAGTGCCGCACGCTCGCCGAGCGCCACGCGATGAATCTCCCGCGTATAGACTGGATCGGCCCTGTTTGGGGCGAGGATCGCTTTCGATATTTTCAAGCCGCCGATCTGTTCTGCCTGCCTACACACTCGGAAAACTTCGGACTCGTCGTGCTGGAATCGCTGCAAGTCGGCTCGCCAGTTCTTACCACCACCGGCACGCCGTGGTGCTCGCTCAAGCCGCCCAGCGGCTACATCGCCGAGCCACGCGCAGAGAGCATCGCAGAGCAGCTCACGAGATTCGCAAAGATGCCGCCGCTGTCATACGAGCAGCGCAAGTCGCTCTCGGACGAGACGCGGAAGCTCTACAATTGGGGAGTGATTGGGCGGCGCTACGCGGAGCTTTATGCGGGGCTGGGGAAATGACGAGGCGTGGATTTTATTCCTTCGACTTGTCTTTGTAGAAAATCACGCCGCGCTCCTTGAGGTTGCGCACGAGTGCTTTCAGATTTTCCGAAGTCTCCTTGTCGGCGAGCAACATGCCGAGTGCGCCTCCGCCTGCATTCGCTTTGTTGATAAGGGTTCGCACGGAATCCATCGTCTTTGCTGCGGAGTCGGAGAACTTCGCGACCGAGGTAAATGAAAGCTTCACGCCATCCAGCGTGCCGTCAATTTTCCCAAACGCTGCGTCCGCTTTTGCGAGTGCGCTATCGAGTTTGCCTGCTGCGCTTTTGACTGTGTCCATCACTTCCTTTGCCGTGGTCACTGTGTCTTTTCCTTTGGTGACAAGTTGATCGATGTCGGTGGATGCTTTTTTGAAGTTCTGCGTAGTTGCTTCCAAATTTTCAAAAGACCCTTTCAGACTGCTGATGTTCGCATCACTGAGCAGTCCCTTGTTCACTTTATCAATGGTGATCTGAAACTCCACGAGCCGCTTTTTCAGCTCATCAATCACCTCGCCGGATTTCGCAGTGAGATCGCTCAAGCCCTCCTGCCGCGAGCCGACGATGTAGGCTCCCGGCTCGATGGCATCATCCGGCGAAGCGTCTTTGCGCGGGTTGATGGAAATCGAAACGTCGCCCATGAGTCCCGCGCTGTTCACCACGATGTCGCACTTTTTCGGGAGCTTGATTGCGTCTTTGATTTTCAGCCCGACTTGCACGGCGTAGCGGCCTTGGATCAACTGCGGTGAACGGGAGACAAAGCCCGCCTTTGCTCCGGCGAGATAAACATCCGCACCGCCGAGAAGACGGTCGGCATTTTCAAACTCCACGGTAATTTCGTAATGCTTTTCCAGCCCGGTACCGAGCTTGCCAAAATACACGGCAAGCGACCCGCTGATGAGGATACTGATGAAGAGAAACAGGCCGACTTTCCATTCCGCTCCGTGTGATGAATTGTCCATAATGCGTTAATCCGTATCACCACTGCGACCGTGGATGAAGTCCTGAATCACACTATCGGTGCTGTCCTGGAGTTCATCTACGGTGCCGAGAAAATGCAGCCGTCCCTCGTGCAAAAATGCAACGCGGTCTGCGCAGTGAAATGCGGTTTTCATATCGTGCGTCACCACGATGGAAGTCACGCCGAGCCGCTTTTGCAGACGGCGAATCATGTGATTGATGCTGTCCGTGGTGATGGGGTCCAGCCCCGTCGTCGGCTCATCATAAAGCACGCAGCGCGGCCTGCCGACGATGGTGCGCGCAAGGCCGACGCGCTTGCGCATTCCGCCGCTCAAGTCCGCAGGCAACTTCCGCTGCTCTCCCGCGAGGTCCACCATTTCGAGAGCCTGCGCGACGCGCTCATCAATCTCTTTCATGTCACGAATCCCCTGCTCCAGCAGCGGAAAGGCGAGATTTTGCTCCACGCTCATCGAGTCAAAAAGCGCGGCACTTTGAAACAGCATCCCGACCTTTGCGCGGACAGGGCCGAGCTGTCGTTCGCTCAATCCCGAAATGCTTTCCCCATCCACAAGCACCTCGCCGGAGTCCGCCTGCATGAGGCCGATCATGTGTTTCAAAACCACGCTCTTTCCGCAGCCGGAGCGCCCAAGAATCACAAGCGTCTCGCCAGCTTCGACCTTGAGGCTCACGCCGCGCAGGACGTGTTTTGCGCCAAACTTTTTCTGTAAATCACGAGTCTCGATCATTGGTCCACCGGGAAAACTACCTCCAGCGCGAAGGTGAGTAGGAAGTTGAAAATCAAAATCGCCAGCGAGGAAATCACCACCGCTTCCGTCGGCGCACGACCGACTCCCGCCGCGCCGTTCGTCGTCTTCAGCCCTTGGTGACAAGCCACGAAAACAATGATGACGCCGAAAGCAAAACCCTTGATCACCGACTTGTAAATGTCCTCCAAGTCAACCCACTGCATCAGATTGCGCATGAACGAAGCCTCCGCGACGCCGAGCGTCTGCACCGAGACTAAATAACACGCAACGAGCGCGAAGAAGCACGCCTCCAAAACGAGAAGCGGCATCGAAATCATAATCGCCAGAGCTCGCGGCACGACGAGGTAATCCACCGGATGCACGCCGAGCGCACGCAGCGCATCCACTTGCTCCGTCACTTTCATCGTCCCGATTTCCGCCGCAATCGCAGCGCCCACGCGACCAGCAACCATAAGCGCGGAAAGCGCCGGACCCAGCTCGCGAAAAATCGCCACAGCGGTGACGGAGCCGACTGTCGTCTCCATGCTAAAATTGCGGAGCTGAAAATAAAGCTGCGCCGCAAACACCGCACCGGTGAATGCGCCAGTGACCATCACGACAAGCTGAGAGCGCGTGCCGATTTCATACATCTGCTGAAGCACCAGCCGCCAGCGGATGCGGGAGACAAACAGCGCGTAAATCGTCTCCTGGACCAGACGCGCGACCTCCCCGAAATAAGTAAGGAACGTGATGGCCGTCCTGCCGAGCGCAGAGATCATGAAGCTCGCGACCTCAGGCCGTCGGCAGAGTGATCGGCTGGGTCTTCGTCTTTTTCGGACTCAACTCGTGGGGGATATTCCCGACGATTTTTGCATCAAGTCCGAGCTTTGCAAAAATGGCTTTGATCTCCGTCACTGTGAACGTCGGCGAATCCAGCTCCATATAGACGATGTCGTGGTTGCTATCGACCTTGTAGTGAAGGCCGGAGAGCGCCTCGAACTCGTGATCAAGCTCTAGGATTTTTTCCAGATTGCGGATGCCAGCGGCGTAAACCTCGATTTCGATCATATTGGTGGGTTGATTACGGGGAAAAGCTACGCGACGCCGTGCGGGTCAGGCAAAGGGAAAGTTTATCGGGGATGATCATTCGCTATCAGTATCCACCAAGTTCCCGCAGACGCTGCGCCGATGCAGGCTGTGCCGTGCCGAGTTCCTGCGCAAAAATGGAGACGCGAAATTCCTCCAGCATCCAGCGGAACGCATCCTTCTTCCCGGCAGGCACACGATTTTCCCAATCTGCAAATGGGGTAAGCTGCCGTGCCTTCTCCGCGTCCTTCGCGGGATTCAGCGCAGCACGCTCGGCGCGGATTTGCACGGCGCGGAGGTAGCGCTGGAGATGCGGGATTTGCGCGTAGGGCGTGCGGGCGAGGAAATTGCCCGGCAGGATGCGCTGCACGTCGTGGTCGAGTCCGGGATATTTTTTTGCACCGGCGAGGATACTTTGCCGCAGCGCGAGAAGTTGGCGCGTCCATTCACCGAGCTGCCATGTGAGCTGCGGAAGCGTGCTGCGTGCGTTTGCCAGATGCGTGGTAAATCGCGATTCATTCAGCGGCAGTGCGGGTTGGAGCGTGAGCGCGTGATCGAGCAGGTTTGCAAATGCGGTGGTCTGGAGCAGTTCGCCGGTAATAAAAGGTGCCGACGGCGCGGCGAGTTTCGCGCTCATAGTTTGCAGCGCATCTTGAAAACTCACTGCCTGTTTCGGTGTCGCAGGGATGAATTTCACGAAGTCACCGAGGTCTTTTTTCAAACGGCTCAAATCAGTGGCGAGCACCAGTTCCGCAAGGCGGCGCACTCCGCGCACGGACGCGAACGCTGCATCCTCGCGCTTGCGAAACAGACGGATGGCGACGGACTTTTCCTGCGCTTCGAGTCCCGGAAACGCCAGCAGCGGGGAGCCGGCGATTTGCTCCACGACGATGGATTCGGGAAGATCGCCAAACGACCAAACCGTAAGCCCGCTTTGCTCCCACTGCTTCGCAGCAGCGTTCCACGATTTCGTCTGCAAATCGTGGCCGTCCACGGCGGACTGTACCGCCGCAAGTTCGCGGCCTGATGCGAGCGCATTGTTTGCGTGGTCCACGACTTCGATGCGCGGCTGAAGGTGCGATGGCAGGCTGTTTGGCGGCCAGTCGGAGGCGCGGACTTCCACGCGGTATTTGCGACCGAGAAATGCGGCCAGCTCGACAAGAAACTCACCGCGCCCCGGCTGAAACTGCGCTGCGATTTCCACGATCTTCGGCTCGATGGGCATCAGCGGTTTTCGCACGCTTTTCGGCAACGCACGAAGCAGCACACTGATTTGCTCCTCGCGAAGTCCGGGCACCATCCATTGAATTTGTGCGCTCGTGAGTTGCGCCGCAGCAGGCAGCGGGACTCGCACGGTGACGCCGTCATTTTCCTCGCCGGGATTGTACGCATACACCACCGGCAGCACGGTGTTGCCGAGCGCGACTTTGTCGGGAAACAGCGTCTTGTCGAACGATGTATCGTGGTCGCCCACAAGGTCAGCTTCCGTAGCGCAGAGAAAATCCGGTTCTTTGCCGATGTGCTCGCGGACAAGCTTATTCAAGTCCGGCACAGACGAGACGTTCTTGATCCGGTCGGCGTAGAAAAGGAACAGCGACTCTTCCAAATCATGCGCCCGTCGGCTGCGGACGCGGGTCAGCGCATTCTCCAGCTTCTCGCAGAGCTTCGCATTTTCCGCGAAGAAGCGATGCGCGACATGCGCTTCTTTTTCCACGAGCGCACCCCGGATAAAAAGCTCTGTGGCTTCCTCCATATTGATGCGACCGTAGTCCACGAGCCGCCGCCCGACTTCCAGCCCGTGAACAAGCACGCGCTCTAAAGCAAGCACGCGCCCCGCTTTCGCGCTCCAATGCGGATCGGAATAGCGATGGCTGCAAAGATGTGCGCCGATTTCCTCGATCCACTCCGAAGCAATGCCTGCGGCGGTGCGGGCAAAAAGCTGCGAAGTTTCTACAATCTCCGCTGCCACGAGCCACGCGGGCTGCCGCACTTTATCCGGCTTGTTTTCGGGAGATGTGCGCTTCTGCGGTTTGTCGCGGCGCTCGTAAAGATTCGAGCCGGGGAAAAGCGCGACGACTCGATTGCCAGCAGCCTTGTAGGTGTTCTTTTCCGTGCGCTGCGCGATGTGGCCCAGCAGCCCGGCGAGCACTGAGCGATGGGTTGCAGCGTAGTGTTCATCGGGGTTCAGCGGTTTCTGCGGTTTTGTGGGAGTGATCACATCCGCGAGTTGCCAATGGATGTCGCGCCACTCGCGCATCCGCGAAATGGAGAGGAAGTTTGCTTTACAAAAACGGCGCAGCGCATTGCCGCCGCCGCGTCCTTCCGGGTCCGGTGCGTCGTGCCAGATGTTGAGCAGCGAGAGGAAATCCGAGTCGGGATCAGTAAATGCCTTGTGCGCTGTGGCTGCGGCTTCTTTTTGGTCTTCAGGCCGCTCGCGCGGGTCGGGCACGCTAAGTCCGGCGGCGATGATGAGCATCTCCGCGAGCACGCCTTCCAGCCTTGCTTGGAGCAGCATCCGGCCCAGCGTGGGATCGACGGGAAGCCGCGCAAGCTCATGGCCGATGGGCGTGAGTTCGTTCGTGTCGTCAATAGCGCCAAGCTCGTGCAGCAGCGTATATCCGGCGCGGATGGATGCGGTGTGCGGCGGATTGATGAACGGAAACGAATCAATGTCGCCGAGCTGAAAAGCCTTCATCCGCAAAATCACCTCCGCGAGATTTGCACGCTGGATTTCCGGCTGCGTGAACGCAACGCGCTTGTCGTAGTCGTCCTGCGCGTAAAGCCGGATGCAAATTCCCTCCGCGATACGACCCGCACGGCCCGTGCGCTGGTTTGCGCTGCTTTGCGAAATCTCCTCCACCGGCAGTCGCTTCGTCCGCGTGCGCGGGTTGTAGCGACTCAGCCGCGCCAGCCCGGTATCCACGACAAAGCGGATGCGCGGAAGCGTGAGCGATGTCTCTGCGATGTTCGTAGCCACGATGACGCGCCGCTTTGGTCCCGGCGAAAAAATGCGCTGCTGGTCGCCCGACGGCATCCGCCCAAACAGCGCCATCACCTCGATCCCCTGCCCCAGACTTCCTTCCAAAATGTCCCGCGTGTCGCGGATGTCGCGCTCCGTCGGCATGAACACAAGCACGTCGCCGAAGTCTGATTCGATCAACGCATCCTCCACCGCGCTCACCGCCGCATCCACGTAGTGAACATCTTCGCCGTCCGCCACCGCCGGAACGTATCGCACTTCGACAGGAAACATCCGCCCCGAAACCTCGACAATCGGCGCACCGCCAAACGCCTCACTAAACGCCTGCGTATCCAGCGTGGCCGAGGCGACGATGAGCTTCAAATCGGGCCGCCGCTTTAGCAGTCCGCGCAAGTAGCCGAGCAAAAAATCAATGTTCAGCGAGCGCTCGTGCGCCTCATCCAGCATCAGCGCAGAATACTGCCGCAGCATCGGGTCGCTCTGGATTTCCGCGAGCAGAATGCCGTCCGTCATAAACTTGATCCGAGTGTCGCGCCCGGTGTCATCGTTGAACCGCATCTTGCACCCCACCTCGCGCCCCCAAGTCACACCAAGCTCCTCCGCCACACGCTTCGAGACGCTCATCGCCGCCACGCGCCGAGGCTGCGTGCAGCCAATCTTCCCGCGCTCCGCAACGCCCGCTTCCAGCAACATCTTCGGAAGCTGCGTCGTCTTCCCCGAACCCGTCTCGCCAGCAATAATGAGCACCTGATTCCCGCGAATCGCCGCAAGAATCTCCTCGCGCCGTTGCGAAACGGGCAGGTCTTCAGGATAGCGGATGATCATTCTGGAATCGCGGCGTCAGTGTCGCGTTCTTCGGGCGCTTTACTTCGCCTCGATGAAATCAACGACCAGCGGCTCTTCGAGATGCGGCTTTAGCACTTCGACGAAAGCTTTGTGGTCGGGGTGGACGAGATAGGCGTCGCGGTCTTTTTCGTTTTTGAAAGTGATGATCCAGCAATGCGTGAAACCCTTTGCCAGACCTTCGGGGCTTGAGTTGGTGCCGTGTTTGAAGTCGTGGATGGCGGGAATCTTGGTCTTCAGCGCGGCGAAGGCGGCGACGACTTTCTCGACTTCCTCCTTCTTTGCATCGGCTTTGAACTTGAAGTGGACGACGTGATAGACGGGACCGTCTGCGGCGATAGTGCTCATGGAAAATGCGGCGAAAGTGGCGAGTGCGAAGATGAGTTTCATACGGCGGAGTGAATGGCGGGCTGCGTGAAGAAACTCAAATGCAATCTCGCACGGTGCGCCAGCACTCGATGAAGCCGCTGGCGAAGTCGCCGGGGCGGGCTTCGATCCAGCGCTCGATTTGCGCGATGGTGAAAAATCCGCCGCACTCAATCTCTGCGGGCGGCAGGCGGAACGGGCCGTCGTGCTTTGCGCTGTAAACTTTCACGAACTCCCAGCCCGTGCCCTCGCAGGCAGCGATGGAGCCGATTTCCGTAAGCGGTGCGCTGACGCCCAGCTCCTCCTCAAGCTCGCGCGGCGCAGTGTCGGCATAGTTGTCGCCCGCATTTACGTGGCCTGCCGCGCTGGAGTCCCACGCACGCGGATGCACGTCTTTCCAGCGTGAGCGGCGTTGGAGAAAAAGCTCGCCGCTTTTGTTGAAGACAAAAATGTGGACTGCGCGATGCCGCAGTTTTTCGCGGTGTACTTCGCCGCGCGGTCGCTGGCCGACGACGCTGTCTTGCTCATCCACCACGTCGAAAATCTCGCCTTTCAAATCCTGCGCCTTCGCGGAGTGGTCGCCGATTGCGCCCGATGCCACGTTTGTGAGCGTGACCCACTGCGCGAGGCTCAATTCCTCAGCGCGTGCGGTTTCCAGGATGCCGACTTCCGCGCAGAGTTCCGTCCAGCCGTCGAGTTGGAGCAGCTTCTTCATCTGCTTGCGACGCTGGCTGAATGCGGTCTTCACGAGCTTCGTAAAAAGTGCGCCGTCGCACTCCGGCAGGCTGTCGTCCTCTCGCGGCATGAGGCTGATGACGGCGGAATCCACCTTCGGCACCGGCGTGAAAATGTGCGCTGGTAAAATGCGCAGCAACTTTGCCTGCCAGCGGCGACCGAGGAGCACAGTGATCGCGCCGTATTCCTTGGTGCGCGGTCCGGCGCAGAGACGCTCGGCGAGTTCGCGCTGGAGCGTGAAGACGAGGCAGTTTGCCGGGCTAGGCTCGCTGGCAAAAAGGAACATGAGCTGGCTGGAAACGTAATACGGGAGGTTGCCAAACACTTTCACCGGCCCGCGCGGAAAAAGATCGCGCGGATCAAAATCGAGCGCGTCGCCGTGAATCACTTCCTGATCGGGGAACTCGGTGCGCAGCCAGTCAATAAGGCGGTCGTCTTTCTCCAGCACGATGCCGCGCTTCGAGCGTTCGCGGGCAAACTCCGTGAGCGCGCCAAGACCGGGGCCGATTTCGAGCCACGTATCATTTTCCTGAATGCCGACCTGCTCGACGATCCAGCGGGCGAGGTTTTGATCGTGGAGAAAGTTTTGTCCGAGGCTCTGCGTCGGCTTTGCGCCGAGTTCGGCGAGTGTGGCTGCGATGGTGGAAAGTTTCACGGTTGGCGTGAGCAATACGCGAAGACGTGGGCGGAACGCGAAGTCGAATTGATGGGTCTGGCTGCTTTTGTAACTCGTGCAGGGAACCCGGCAGCAAGTCAAAGGCTTGCGGAGCGAGCTGCGTTCGCCTTACCTCCGCGCACATTTTTTATGAAAGTATCGCTCAACTGGCTCCGTGAACTCGTCGAACTTCCGCCTACCGTTCCTGCTCTCGTGGACCTGCTCACGATGGCGGGCGTGGAGGTCGAGGGCATCGAGTCTCGCGGGGCGGATTTCCCGTTCGTCGTCGTCTGCCAGCTCGTCTCGCAGGAGAAGCACCCGAATGCAGATCGCCTCAATGTCTGCCAAGTTGATGAAGGCACGGGCACGCTGCGGCAGATCGTCACGGGCGCGAGCAACCAGAAGGTCGGCGACAAAATCCCGCTGGCGCAGCCGGGCGCAGTGCTGCCGGGGAATTTCAAAATCAAAGCGGGAAAATTGCGCGACGTGGATTCCAACGGAATGCTCTGTTCCGCGAAGGAGCTGAATCTCGCCGAAGACGCGGAGGGACTATTCATACTCCCCGCCGATGCGCGTATCGGTGCGCCGATTGCGGAGGTATTCAAAGCGGACACGATCCTCGATTTGGAAGTCACACCGAACAGGCCGGACTTGCTGAGTGTGTGGGGCATTGCGACGGAAATTGCCGTGCTCACGGGGAAAAAAGCAGCCCGCTGTGAATGGGAGGATTTTGAAATCAGCGACACTGCCGGGCCTGCGGTGGCTATCGAGACTGCTTCGCCAACTTACTACACAGCATCGTTGTTGAGCGGTTGCAAAATTGGCCCCAGCCCGGACTGGCTGCGCGAAAAACTGGAGTCCGTCGGGCTTCGCGCGATCAGCAATGCAGTCGATGTGACCAACTACATTCTCCAGTATTCCGGCCAGCCCTGCCATATTTTCGATGCAGCGAAAGTGCGCGGCACCATCCGAGTTCGCGACGCTCGCGATGGCGAGACCATCCTCGCGCTCGATGGCAAAAACTACACGCTGGCCGCAGAAGACATCGTGATCGCCGATGACGAGAAAGCGCTCGCGATTGCGGGCGTCATGGGCGGCGAGGAAAGCGGCGTCACCGAGGCGACGACCGACGTTATTTTGGAAATCGCGAACTTCGAGCCACGCAGAATCCGCCGCACGGCTCGGCGGCTGGGAATCACGACGGATTCGAGCTATCGCTTCGAGCGCGGTGTGGATATAGGAGCCTCGCTTTCCATGTGGCCGATGACGGTGAAGCTACTCGCAAAACTCACCGGTGCGGCGAGTGCATCGAAAGTTTCCGAGGCGACTACCACTCTCGAAGTCGAAGAGTTCAAAGCACAGTCCCAGCCGTTGATTGCGCTTCGGCATGACCGCGTCTCCGCGCTTCTCGGAATCGAAGTCCCGGGATCCCGCATCGCCGAAATCCTCACCGGCTTTGGTTTGCGGAAAGTGGATGGCGGATGGCAGCCGCCCTCGCGCCGCCCGGACCTCACTCGCGAAGTTGATCTCATCGAGGAAATCGCGCGCGTTGTCGGCATGGATGCGATTCCTGCGAAAGTGCAGGCGCGTTTTGCAGGCGCAAGCGGGACGGATCGCAACTACGACCGCTCGATGGCACTGCGCCGTGCGTTCGCTGCGCTGGGGTTGCACGAAGCGCGTAGCATCACGCTAGTTCCCTCGACACCGCTCGGCCTCGCCTACACGCAGACTGCGCCGGAAAATTGCCTGCGCGTGAAAAACCCGATGCTCGAAGAACAAGTCGTCCTGCGGCCTGCGCTCGTCCACGGGCTACTCACAGCAGTGCGCGAAAACTACCGCGCCGGCGCGAAGTCGGTGCGGCTTTTTGAAATTGGTCGCGTGTTCGGCACGCAGCGTCCCGAAGAATTTCTCCACGCTGCAATCGCGCTCTCCGGTTCACTCAGCGAACGCACCTGGCGCTCACCCGAAGGCGGAAATGCGGAACTTTCCGATCTCAAAGCGATGCTCTCCGCCGCACTCGGTGCGGGCATCACTTTTGAAAACGACACCAACTCCGCGCTGGCACTTGCGCTCATCGTGAAGATGAACGGCAAGCCGTGCGGCTTTGCAGGCCAGCTCTGGCCCGCCGACGCACGCGCGCTCGACTCCGCTGCGCCTGTTCTCTTTGCAGAAATAGACCTCGCTGCGATGTGGAAAGCATCGTCGCCCGACGCCGCGAAGAAGTATCGCGAAATCCCGCGCTTCCCCGCGACGACTCGCGACATCGCCATGCTCGCGCCGCTCACGCTCGGTCACGCGCAAATTGCCGACACGCTCGCAAAAGCAAGCGAACCGCTGCTCGCAGGCGTGGAGCTTTTCGACGTGTTCACCGACGCGACCGGCGCAAAAGTTCCCGCCGACCAAAAATCCGTCGCCTACTCACTCACCTACCGCAGCATCGAGCGCACGCTCACTGCCGATGAAGTGAATGCGGCGCACACCCGGCTAAAGGATCGCCTCAAATCGCTCGGCGTCACACTCCGCGAATAGCCCTCTACGCAGCGCCAGCGCGATACCCGTAAGCAAGCTCCGGCGGCAGCTCGGCGAATTGCCGCATTGCGCCGTGAAGCTCCGTGAAATCGCGCTCGAACAAATCGCCGATGAGACAGTCCGTCAGCTTCCCGCGCTGATCGGGGAATGCTTTGATCAATTTTCCGAACGAAAAATTCTGGTCGTAAAACGCATACACCAGCTTCCGCATATTCTCGATCCCGTGGCAAAGCGTCGCGCCGTATTCCTCGAAGCGTGCGCCGCTCGTGTCGCCCGCTGTGAGCGCAGCGTCCACCGCATCCGCCGCAAGCTCGCCACTTTTCAGCGCGAGGAAAACACCGCTGGAAAAAACGGGGTCGAGAAAAGCAAACGCATCGCCAGCGAGGAGCAGACCATCCTGCGCGGGATGTTTCGTGCGGTAGCTGAATTCCGCCGTCACCCAGTATTCGCCAAACTGCTCGCCGCAATTGAGGTGGTCTTTGATCCACGCATTGCGGCCAATCTCGCGCTCCATGATCGCTGCCGGGTCTTTGCTGTCCGAAAAAAGGTAGTCCTTCTCCGCCACCACGCCGACGCTGATGATGTCGTCTTTCAGCGGGATATACCAAAACCAGCCGCGCCCCTCCACGTAAGCAACCGTCGTATTCCCCGCATCAATTCCGGGATCGCGTTTTGCGCCGCGCCAGTAGCTCCAGACCGCCATTTTGTTGAGCATCGGGTCTTTATTAAACCAGCCCTCGCGGCCCTTCGCGACTCGCTCGCGGCCCGAACAATCAATCGTCACCGGCGCATAAACATGAAAAGAAACGCCATCCGGCCCTTTCGCCTCCGCGCCGATCACGCGGCCCGAATCGTCTTTCAGAATGCGCTGCGCAGGCGTCTGCTCGCAAACCTCCGCGCCCTTGCTGCGCGCATTCGCCAGCATCATCTCATCGAACTCCGCACGCTCGATCTGCCAGGTGATCGCGCTCGGATGATCATAGTGTTGGAAGAAGTAAAACGGCTGCGATTGGTGGCCGTCCGGCGTCACAAACTGGACGCTGTATTTCTTAGTGAATGCCCGCTTCTGCATCTCATCAATAAGGCCAAGGCGGTTGAGCGTGAACCAGCAGTAAGGCATCAGCGATTCGCCGATGTGGTAGCGCGGAAACTTCTCCTTTTCGAGGACAAGAACGCTGCGGCCTTTCTCCGCCAGCAGCGCCGCCGCAGTGGTCCCCGCAGGACCGGCTCCGATGATGATAACGTCGTAGTGAGTGTTCGCAGGCATGGCGTAAAGTATTACGTGTGCATACGTTCTT
>JANMLS010000144.1:0-31823 GCA_031372675.1 Verrucomicrobiaceae bacterium | reverse complement strand
AATCCACATGATCGCCGAGCTGATAACGAAGAGCGATGGGATGCGCATGGTAATGATAATTTTCCCCGGCTTGATGCGCGTAGGCCGGATCAAACGTCACGCTTTCATTGTGGTAAGCATCGCGGTTCCAGATTCCATCGCCGGTAAATGCACCGCCCGGCGTCGCGTCGGCGCTGTTTGCGTTCGAGTAGGAAAACGCATCACGGCAATCAAACATCGAGACGCCATTCACCATCCGCCCCGTCGCACCAAAGCCCGTGGAGACTTTCGTAGTGGGGATCACCGGCGTTCGCGGAAAGCGATGAATGCTCGCGGTGTTGCCGGGATAGTTTGGGAAAAGCGTCGTTTTTCCCGCATTCAAATACCACGGCCCCATGATGTGACTCGCGAGGCCAGTCGTGTGGATATAAACCCAGCTCGCCGAGAAATCGACTTGATGCACATCCGCATAAGTCGGCGAAGTCTGCACGCCCTCGCCCCGGCTCCAAGTAGCCGTAGAGTTCTGCGCATTTTGATCCGCAACCGTCGGGAAAATACGTGCATACCGCGCCGTATTGCGCGTGAACCACGAAGACAGCAACGGGACCGAAGGAACGCCGTCCACGGTGTACGCAGAGAGTGCGAGCTTCAGCTCGGCATACGCAGAAGCCGCAGCGTTACTGATCGTGCTGCCGAGCAGATTCGTGGTCTGATTTGCATCCGTCGCCGTGGCGTAAAACTCCTCCGAGCCATCATCGAATTGAATAAGCGTATAACCCGCCGCGCTAGTAATCGTGCGGCCCGAAACAGCAGTGGATAAATCCGCGCTGAACATCTGGCTGAATCCCGTCCTCGCTACATCCGTGGTATTTTGCAAAATGGGCAGCAGGCTTTTGGAGTCCACGGGCTTCGTGGTCGGCTGGGTGCTCGCCACATTGATCCCCGCAAGCTCCAGCACCGTGGTGTAAATATCCGCAGCATTCACCGGGACGGTGCTCTCGCGGTTGGGCGATACGACACCCGCGCCCGCGACAATCAGCGGCACGCGCGTGCCTCCCGCATAGAGCGTCTCTTTTGAATGCGCAGCGGTGTACGGCGATTGAATTACGTTCAGGGGAGTCCCGTTGTCGCCGAGGAAGATGACCGTGGTGTTCGAGAGATTCACTGCCGCAATGACGCGCCCGACTTCCGTATCCAGAGCCTCGCACATCGCTTCGTATTGATTGCGATTCGTGGTCGCGGCTGCGTCGTAGCTGTGCAGTTCGTTCGGCGGGAAATGGAGCGGCGCGTGTGGGGAATTAAATGCCGCCCACGCAAGCCACGGAGTCCCCGAAGGCCGCGATTGTATCCAAGCAATCACATCGTTCGCAGTATCGGTCGTGGCGTAATTTGTCGTCGCGGACGCCGTGCCATTCAGGACTTTGCTCCACGAAGAATAATCCGGCAGCGCACCACTAATCGTCCCGGCGAAATGTGGCCAACCGCCGATGGTGCGTGGCGTATCATCAGTGCCCGCCCCGCTGTTGAGGTGCCATTTTCCAAACATCGCCAAGGAGTATCCGAGGGCGGAGTTCGCAGCAAAGGCATCCGGGATGGTGAACTCGGAAGCCAGCAACTGCGGGCTTGCCGCCGAGGTGAGCTGCGCGCCAATGCCCGTCCGAAACGGATGCCGCCCCGTGAGGATGGAAGCGCGCGTGGGTGAACAAGTGGGATGCGCAGAGGCGTTGCGAAAAAGGACGCCGCTGTTTTTCAGCGCCGTGATGTTTGGCATCGGCGGCACCGGCACGCCGACGGATGCCGTGAGTGGGAAGGAATCCACGCCGAGGTCGTCGGCGATGATGATGAGGATGTTATTCGCCGAGAGCGCACGCGGCATCGGAGCAAGCAGCGCGAGGAGCAGAAACAGGCAGGCGAGGAAGGATGACTTTTTCATAATCATGCCAAGCACTCTGCCCGCCGCCGCCGTGGAACTCCACCGCCCAAGTGTGAAGGGATGGTAAAAGTAGCGGCGTGGCACGGGCGCCCCGCCCGTGTCTGTGTCCCGGACGCCCTCGTCCGGCATAAAAATCAACGGCGCAGCCGCACGAATCAGATATGCGCCTTCGGCGTTTTGCAGTACCGGACGGGGCGTCCGGGGCACAATCACGGGCGGGGCGCCCGTGCCACGCCGCATCACGCAGTTTTAATCACGCCCGCGTCAGCGCGGTGGCTGCGGCTTTTCAAATTGCGGGTCGCTCAGTGTTTTCAAAAACGCCACGAGCGCGGCGCGGTCCTCGCGGGAAAGCGGAATCCCGCGCCCACGATGCTTGGAAAGATTGGGGTCCAAAGTCGGGCCAGGCTGGATGCCTTCAGCGTAGTGGTCCACCACTTCCTCAATCGTCGAGAAGCGGCCATCGTGCATGTAAGGCGCAGTGAGCGCGACATTGCGCAGACTGGGCGTGGAGAACTTGCCCTTGTCCGCCGCGCGGCCTGTCACCTTCTCAAACGCCGGGTCCGCAATGCGCGAATCGAGGCCATTATTATGAAACCCGTGGTCCGTAAAAAACGCCCCGCCGTGGCAGTGAAAACAGTCCGCGCCGTATTGCTCAAGACGCGGCTCGTATTCGGTGAAGAACAGCTCGAATCCGCGTTTCTCCTGCGCCGTGAGTTCGCCATCGTCTTTCATCGCGCGGTCAAATCGCGAGTCGAAAGACGTGAGGCTCAGGATGAATTGCTCAATCGCGATGCCGATTTTCTCCGGCGTGATTTCACGTTCGCCAAACGCCGCCGCAAACGCCGCCGAGTATCCCGGCAGCGCACCAAGCTTCGCCACCACGCCGGGCAGCGTCTCGTGCATCTCGATTTCATCCTGAATCGGCACCAGCGCTTGCTCCCGCAACGAAGCAGCGCGTCCGTCCCAAAAAAAGCGGGATTTCCAAGCGAGGTTCACAAGCGGCATTCCGTGGCGCGGCGTTTTTTCTCCACGGCTCCCGACGCTGAATTTTCGCGTGTCCGAAAACGTCGGCCCAGAGTGGCAGGACGCACAACTGATCGTGCCGTTGCCAGACATCGCCTTTTCATGAAACAAGCGGCGACCGAGTTCCACGCGCTCATTCGTCATCGGGAAATCGAGCGGTAGATTTGGCATCGGAAAAGTCCCCGGCATCGTGAATCGGTAGGCTGTGCCGATGAGCTTAGGAGCCGCACCGGGCCTGACTTTGGCGGCGGGCGCAGCGACAGCGATAGGCCGGATGGAAAACGCACGCTCGACGTTGCGCTTGAGCGTCACAGCGAGATCATCTCCGTCGCGTCCGTGCGTAGAAGCCTGCTCATTGATGGGCACCGCCTTCGAGTCGCCGAGCACGCGGTCGAGGTGAAACTCCACGGCAAAGGCCGTCGGTTTTGCACCATCGAATTCAACGGGAAGCGCGACATTCATCAGCATCGCGTCATTTCCCAAGTGGTAGGAAAAACCAGTCTCCTTGCCATCCGCGCCCTTCCAGCGTCCTTCGATGGCGAGAAAAATGTAGCTCCCCTGCCAGCTCCAGTGCAGGCCATTGCGGACCGGGTTGAGCGGATGCGTCGGCGCATATTGGTTGGGGTCCGCAGCGTTCGTCGCCGCATCAAGGCCCACAGAAAAGCCGATGCCCGCAAACTTCCGCGCCAACAACTCGCCGAGTGAAATGCTATTTTCCTTCTGCCGCGCATCCACAAATCCAAACCACTTTTTCTGCTCCAGCTTCTCGCCATCCGCAGCATTGAGGACTGGCGCGGAAACAAGGTAAGCGAGCCGCGTGATCTCCAGCTTTTCCCCGCCGTCCCGCTCCAGCCATTCATCGAAAGCAAGCGGCTTCCCTTTCCAAAAATGGCGAAACTCCAGCGTGGCATCCGCAGCGCTCGCTGCGGCGCAAAGCGAAAGAAAAAAGGCGATGGTGAATCTCAAGCTCACGGCCAGCGGCAATACCACGCACCGCGAAGCCACGCGATTGGGATTTTGTTAAGCGGTGGTAAAACGCGCGCAACGCGCCGTGGACTGCGGTGACTTGTCTCCGCCGTAGTTTGCGGGACTTGTCACGCAAAGAGCCGTGGCAACGGCTCACGTCCTTGCGAACGAGGCTCTGCGCGACAAGTCGCTTGAGTGACGGCGGCGACAAGTCGCAGCAGTCCACGGCGCTTCGCGCTAAAACTTCGGCGTCTCTTTTTTCACTCCGGGAGGCTTGGGGAGCTTGGCTAGTTTTTCCGCGAGGTCTTCGGCTTCGCGGGTTTCCAGCTTCAGGACGAGGCCGAGGGCGATTTCCGCTTTCGCTTTGTCGGTGCGGACCCATTTATTGACTTTGAAGGCTTTCTTCAATCCCTGCTCCAGACCTTTGAATGCGGGCGGCGTTTTGCTTTTTTCCTCCTTCCACGAGAAGCGGCCTTTCTCGGCTTCGAGGATGGTTTGCACTTCCGCATCGCCGATTTGCACAAGCTGCCCATCCACGGGAATGCGCGCGTATTCGATGCGATGGCAGACGCCCGCAACAAACGCCGCGCGGACGCGCCAGCCGTGGAACTCGTAGCTTTTCTCCACGGAGCCGGGGATGAGCGGCTGGTCATTTGGCACCGCGAGGTCTTCGCGCGGCTGCCCGTAGCGGAGTTGCGACTGGCCCTCCGTCTCGCCGAGGCGGGCGTGCGCAAATGTGGTGAAGAAGAGCGCGGCGAGGAGAAGTGTGGTTTTCATAGGCAGTGTTTTTTTGTGAAAGACGCGAGGCGTGATGCGGAAGTTACCGCTGGCTTTGCAAAAGCGTAGAGCATTCCGGCGAACCCGCGCTTGCCAGCCGCACAGCACCGCGCTTGTCTCCCGCCCCGCAATTTTTAGAAAGAAAAACATCCGTATGATCACGACCGATTCCATTCGTCAGCAACTCACCACGGTGAAATATCCGGGCTTCAGCCGCGACATAGTCAGCTTTGGCATCGTGAAAGATATTCGCATCACGGGGTCCGAGGTGACGGTGCAACTGAGCATGTCCTCCGCCGATGCCGCCGTGCCGAAGCAGATCAAAGAGCAGAGCGAAGCCGCGCTGGCTGCGCTTCCCGGCGTGACGAGCGCGACGGTGCGCATAGACATCACCGCGCCGCAACAGCAGCCGATGGGCGCGCAGACGATGCCGCAGACTTCCATCCCCGGCGTGAAGTATGTGATCGCCGTGGCCAGCGGAAAAGGCGGCGTGGGAAAAAGCACCGTGGCCGCAAATCTCGCGTGCGCTTTAGCCGCGACGGGAGCGAGCGTGGGGCTGTGCGACTGCGACCTTTATGGGCCGAGCGTGGGGATCATGTTCGGCGCGAGTGAGCGTCCGTTTGCCGATGAGGATAACCGCATTATCCCCATCGAGCGATACGGCCTGAAGCTGATGAGCATGGGCTTTTTGCTGGAAGACGATGCGCCAGCGATTCTACGCGGGCCGATGGTGACGAAATACACACAGCAGTTTTTGCGGCAGGTGAATTGGGACGGGACGGATTTCCTCGTGCTCGACCTCCCGCCGGGTACGGGCGACATCCAGCTCACCATCGTGCAGACCGTCGCGCTCTCCGGCGCAGTCATCGTGACGACGCCGCAGGAAGTCGCGCTGCTCGACGCGCGGAAAGCGGTGACGATGTTCCAAAAAGTGAACGTGCCCGTGATGGGCATCATCGAAAATATGGCCTACTTCCTGTGCCCAAGCGACGGCGTGCGCTACGACATCTTCGGCAACGGCGGCGGCCAACGCGAAGCAGACCGGCAGAAAGTCCCGCTGCTCGGCCAAATCCCGATAGACATCGCCACACGCGAGTCGGGAGATCGCGGCAACCCCATCACCTCCGCCGAGCCAGAGAGCGCAATCGCGAAGTCATTCATCGAAATCGCGCAGAAGCTGCGGCAGACGGTGGGCTACTGAGGGAAAGACGAATTTTATTTTCCGCGTTGGAAGCGTGTTTTGTTTCGCGGTAGCGTCGGCGCGTTATGAAAGCTCTTCTCGCGCTCACACTCCTCTTTTCCCTTTGCCTTCAAGCCGCTGATGCCGTGCCGGAGGCGGCGCGGCTGAAGTCGCTCGATGCTTATTGGGCCGAGGTTTCGCGGGCTGTGGGCACGGGAGATTTTGCGGCGTATGAGGCGACTTGCCACTCGGATGGCGTGCTTGTTTCCGGCTCGAAAAAGACCAGCTCGCCGCTGGCCGATGCGTTGAAGCGATGGAAGAAGGAGTTCGACGACACGAAAAGCGGGGCGATGAAGGCGAGTGTGGAGTTCCGCTTTTCCCAGCGTCTCGGCGACGCGACGACAGCGCACGAGACGGGCATGTTTCTCTACACGCAGACGGTGAAAGACGGGGAGGAAAAGCGGGAATACATCCACTTGGAAGCGCTGCTTCTGAAGCGCGACGGTCGCTGGCAAATCGTGATGGAATACCAGAAATCCAAAGGCACCCGCGAGGAGTTCGAGGCGCTGCCGAAGTAGCGCGGGTTCGTTTCGCTGTTGGCAACTGAGAGTCTGGCGGTTTCTACTGCGGGCATGAACCGCACCCGCGCTGAACAGCTACTGAATCCTGCACGCAGCATCCTCGTCGTCGGCGAGATGATGCTGGATGAATTTATCTGGGGGAAAGTGGGGCGCATTTCGCCGGAAGCTCCGGTGCCGGTCGTGGAGGTGCAGCGGGAGACTTTTAATGCGGGCGGCGCGGCGAATGTGGCGCGGAATCTCCGCGAGTTTGCGGATGGCGTGCATCTGCTGAGTCTCGCAGGAACGGGGCACGATGCGGATGTGCTGCGCGGTCTGCTGGAATCACGCGGTATCCGGCTGGAGTGCGTGGTTTTTGATCCGGATTACACGACGATTCGCAAGACACGCATCGTTGCGCGGAATCAGCAAGTGGTGCGCGTGGACCGCGAGAAACGGCGCGGCTTCACGCCAGCCCAGCGCACCGAGGTGCTCGCGCATTTTGCAAAGCTGCTGCCGTCGCTCGATGCGATCATTTTGGAGGATTACGACAAGGGGTTACTCGATCAGGCGTTGGTGGATGAGATCATCGAGCTTGCGCGGAAAAGCGGGAAAATTATTTCCGTGGACCCGAAGCCGAGCAACTCGATCCGCTGGCATGATGTGACGTGTGTGACGCCGAATCGTGGCGAGGCGTTTCGCGCCGCAGGACGCGCAGTGAGCGACCCGGCGGAGCCTGCGATGGCAGACGCCGCGTTGCTCGAAGTCGGTGCGCTGCTGCTGGAGAAATGGCGCTGCGAGCATGTGCTGGTGACACTCAGCGAGCAGGGCATGATGCTTTTCACCAAAGGACGCGCTCCTTACCACATCCCGACGCGGGCGCAGGAAGTCATTGATGTGAGCGGCGCGGGAGACACGGCGATTGCCGTCCTCACCGCTGCGCTTGCAAACGGCGCAGCACCGGAGGAAGCGGCGGAAATCGCCAACCACGCAAGCGGCATCGTCGTAGCAAAAGCAGGCACCGCAGTGGCGACGCGCGATGAAGTGCTGGCGAGTTTTCCGAGCTGATTACGGCAGCTTGTTGATTTCGCCGAGCAACTCGCGAGGCGTGTCGGCGAGCCAGTAATCACCGCGCTTGCGAAAGAGAACATAGACGGGAACGGCGGCGCGTCCGCATTTTGCAAGCGCTGCGCTGATGTCTGTCGGGCGAAAGGTGTAGTCAGCTTTGATAAAAAGCACGTTCTTCGCCTTCATCGCGGCCTGCATTTCCGGGGTGTTGAGGTAGGCTTTTTCAAACGCCTTGCAGTTCGCGCACCAGTCGGCGGTGAAGTCCACGAACACCGGACGTTCCTCGTTTAGTCCCTTGCGAATTTTGACGAGTAAGCCGGAGGGCTTGTCTTCTGGCGGCGTGACGGTCCCGTGAATCAAAAACCACCAGCCAGCGGCGGTGACGAGAATTAGCACCGGCCAGCGCCAGCTTGCGTTGTGATACGTGCCGAAAAGCCAGCAGCCAAAAGCGAGCACGAGCAGAAAACCAGCGACGGCGACGACCATGATACTCGTGGGCAGCGAGCCGAGCAGCCACACGCCAAAGCCCAGCATCACAAAACCGCAGACTTGCTTGAAGCGCACCATCCACATGCCGGGCTTCGGCACCAATTTCATCCACGAAGGCTGCCAAGTGAGCAGGAAATACGGGAGCGCAAGGCCCGTGGCGATTGCGCCGAACAGCGCAAAAATACGGATTCCCGGCTCATTCAACGCGGCACCGATGACGGGCGCGACAAATGGCGCAGAGCAGCTTGTGCCGAGCAGCGTGGTCACAAATCCGTGCGCAAAAGCGCCGCCAGAGCCGTGCTTCCCGGCAGCGTCGCTCAGTGCAGTCGTGGCACCGCCGGGCAGTGTGATTTCAAAAATACCGAGGAGGCTTAGAGCCATCACGACGAGGATTCCAATCATCACCGTGAGCAGCAGAGGATTTGCAAATTGCCCGCCCCAGCCCAGCGATTTTCCCGCTGCACTCAGCCCAAGCACGAGCACCGCAAGCGCGAGGAAAAACGCGTACACACCGCCGCAATACGCGAGGCCGAGGCGGAAAACGCGACTGCGCGATTCCTGCGCTTGCTGCACGAAGCCGATGATTTTCACGCTGATCACCGGAAGCACGCAGGGCATTAAATTGAGGATCAAGCCGCCGAGCAATCCTTGCAGAAGTAGCGCGAGAAGCCCTGTGTTTGCAGGCTTTTTAGACTCGCCCTTCGCTACGTCGTCAAACGGATCCCACGTCTGGCCATCGCTCTCTACTTCCTCCTCGCGCTTTGGTGCTGCGGCGGAATTGGGTGCTGATGAGGGCGGCGGAACGTCGCCGATGTACCAGCCGCGCCGCTGGCCGTCTGCGCCGGTGGTCACGAGCAAGCCGCTCCACGGGATTTCGCTACTCATCGGGAAAGTGAACAGCCTCGCGCCATCCGCAGTTTTCTCCACTGTGGCTTTCGATTTTTCGTCCGTGGAGATGTAGCCATCGTACACGGGCGGGATGGGGAAAAACTCGGCTTTCGTGTCCGCTGGCAGACCGCCGATGCGGACGGTGAGCAGCTTGTCCTTCATCTCGAATTTGATGTCCTTCGTCGGCGGTTCGTCTTCGCGCGGAAGCTGCGCGAGCCACTTTGCAAAAAGCTCCTGATTTGCAGGAACCGCCTGCGGGCCGACTTTGAGAGTGATGGATTCCGTGGATTCGCCCTCGACGCAAGTTTCCTCGCAGAGCTGCCAGCTTAATTTCGCAGTGATTTTCACCTCGCCGGGCGTCGCTTTTTTCGACGGTGTGATTTTGACCGGAAACAGCACCTCGCCCTCATAAACATAAAGCGTCTGCCCGATTGCGTCGTTCACCAGCAAAGGAAGCGGGAAGTCCACCAGCTCGGCATCCCAGCCTTTTGGCAGGTTCCACTCCGGCGTGAGCGCGTAGCCGACGGAGCCGGGGAAGCGCCAGTACATGTGCCAGTGTTTTTCGATTTTGAATTTGAAGCCGATGGTGAACGGTTTGCCCGGCTCTACCACGGAGACATCGGCAAGCATCTCGCGGGTGGTGAGTTCACGCTCCCCGTCTTTCTGCGCGACCAGTGGCAGCGTGGAAAATGCGAGGACGCAGGCGAGTAAAATACGGAATGAATGAAGCATGATTAAGAGAGCGAAGTGGGAACGAGACTAGCCGTGAAGCGGGATGCGGCGAGCTATTCGGAGTGCGGTTTTCTTTTCCAGCAACCGCTCTAACTCCGCACGCGGGGCGCGGCTCATCAGCATAAAGGCGGTGTCTTTTTCGCGCCACTGCGCCGTGGTGTAGCCGCCGATTTCCGTCCACATGGGTCGCTCGGTGAGCATCTCCGGGATGTCTTTTGCATTGATGCACACGAGATGCACTTCGTGCGCCGCGCCCAGTTTGAAGCAGACGATGCCAACTGGCTTGTCGTTCCACTTCATCGTCGAGCAACCAAACAATCCGAGCGACTGGAGACCCTCCGGCAGTGTGTAAGGCGCCGGGCACGCTTGCTCGCGCATCCATTCGACACTCGTCTGGAGGAAGGCATCCTTGTGCTCCAGCGACTCTACGCCGCTCTCAAGTTCGGCGGCTTTTGCGACAGCGAAGACCTGCCAAGGGCGCTCGTCGGGCTTGTCTGTGAGCCGGTTGTAAATCACAGCCGAAACCAGCAGCACCATCACCAGCGCGACCGCTGCGAGTTCACCGCGCCCGAAAAATCCCCACACTTTTCTCTCAAACCAGCTCTCGTTTCCGCTGGGTTGCTTCCGGCTTACTTTTGCTCCGGTGAGAATGCGGTCGCGCAAGCCTGCTGGCGGCTGCACGGAGCGGAGCGCACCGGAAATGCTGCGGTCCAAGGCGGCTTGTTTTTCCACCCACTCAGCGATCTTCGGATCGGATTGCGCAGCGGAGATCGCGGCGGCGATTTCCGGATCGGCATCGTCTTCGCCATCGGGTCGGCGGGCGCTCAAAATTAAACGCGGGTCATTAATCATACGGCTCCTTCCTTTGTGCTAAATTGCAGGACTTTCCCGGATTCCGAATGCTCGTCGGTGAGCAGTGCGCGGAGCTGTTCCTTGCCGCGCGAAAGGCGCGACATCACTGTGCCAATAGGGATTCCAATCGCATCTGCAATTTCTTTGTAGGACAAATCCTGGAGGTAAAACAGCGTGAGCGGCACGCGGAAAACCTCGTCCATTTTCTGCAATGCCGCGACCACCGACGCGCCATCGAGATTTGAAAAAGCCGCTGGCTCGATCACGGGGATTTCAGCCGTGCTTTCATCCAGCTCCACCTGCGGATGCGCAGTCATGCGGCGGTAGATGGAGAGATATTCGCGATACAGCGTGGTAAAAAGCCAGCTCTTTGCCTTGGAAGGATCGCGGAGCTGGTGGCCTTTTTCCGCCCATAGAAAAAATGTCTGCTGCACGAGATCGCTGGCGGCATCAGCAGTCCCAGCCAGACTGAGGCCAAAGCGAAACAGCGCCGGATAATGGCGGTCCACGAGTATTTGGAATGAAAAATCCGGGTTCAAGTTGTAGATAGGAGCCTGAACGCTGCGGTGTATTCCGCAAAAGCGAAAAATCACCGGGAAATTCCCGCCTTTGAGTGGAAGGCTCTCATTTTCGAGCAATTTAGAACTTTTTTGCGGGTCGCGATAATCGCACTGAAATCAGTATTCATCAGCTCTCCAGAGCGATGCGACTACGCGGCCAGTCGGATTTTTAGACTACGAGGGCCATACTTGGCACAAGCCATGCACTAAGAGCGTCTATGCCCAACTTTAACATCCTAACCGCCGTCATCGCTCCGGCCTTCGTGCTCGGAGCCGCCCACTTCTCGCAAGCCAGCGATGCACCGTCCCGGCCCGTGCCGAAAATCTCGCAGGTTGCGCTGCTGAACTCCCAGCAAGTCATCACGCCAATCGAGCCAGTCATCGGCGAATCCGATTTCGCTCCACGCTCGGCCACCATGCCGGCTCCGCGTGTTGTGGAAGCCACTATCGCCGATGGACTGAAGGCCGCTAAAGCCGAGGTGGACTTCAAGGAAACCGACATTTTGAGCGGCGCGGAACAGCGCATCGTGGAGCACGTCATCGCAGGCAATGGCCGCGAACGCACGACCGCCACGCTTCGCAATAACTCCCCTTCCCCGCTGCGCGTGAGCATCCCCGCTGGCCAGATTTTGGAAAGCGGACGCAACACGCTCGTCGTCACACGCGCCGTAACAGTCGAGCTGATGCCTGCGCAGTCGCAGGAATTGCGTCTGCAAACCGCCGCGCTGCATTCCATGAACAAGATTGGAGAAAACGTCTATAAACTCTCCTACCAAAATGCGCCGAAAGTTGAGGGCTTCATCACATGGCTCGCCGATCATCCCGAAGTGAACAGCTTCACCGTGCAGACGGCAGTGCTCGCGCTCTCGGAAAATCTTCCGCTCTCCGCACTCTCAAAGTTTGCGCCGACAAACGGCATCACCCTCAAGCTCGATACCGACGCATTTCGCACCGATACCACGGACCTCATCGCTGCGCTTGCCGCGCTGCGCGACAGCGGCGTGGCCTTGGACGGAATCGCACTTTCGCTCGACCCGCAGCTTCGCATCGAAGCCATGATCGAGCCGCTCAGTCGCGAGGCAGCAAAGCGCTACTACGGCATCTCCGAGGAACGCGAATGGGATTTCTGGAAGCAGGAGTTGCTCAATGGCGACCCCGGCACACGCCACTACGCGCTGTTTGGAATCGCCCGTTTTTATCCGCAAGTCGCCGTGGAAATGCTGCCAAAATGGGCACGCGAAACGAAGACGCATCCCGTCTATCGCATGGCTGCGATTCAAGCGCTCGCCGACACACAGCGCCCCGAAGCACTGCCGATTCTCCACGCGCTCTCCACGGAGCTTGGCGCAAACACAGACTTCGGAAATGCCGCAGCGCAGGCCGCGCAGTTTCTGGACACCCGGCTTTCCGTCACGACCCGTGGCTTAATCAGCGCCGTCGCCTTTCGGGGCAAAGACAGCGTGGTCGGATTCTAAAACACCCGGTGACGGTGCGGGTCGCGCAGGGCGATCCGCTTAAAACTGTTCATCCACTTGCCCTGCAACATTTCGAGGGCATATTCTTGGCATGAAATTTCTGCTGTTACTCCTCGGACTAGCTCTCACAGCCGATGCGCAGCTTGTGCGCGTCGCCGCTCCGTCCATCAATCTCCCCGCCGAGCTTCCCGTCGCCACAAACTACACGACGCAGAACGCGCTTGGCTCGCTCACTTTTACGAACCCTATCGATCTCGCCTCGCCGCCTGGCGTCGCAAATCGGCTCTTCGTCATCGAGCGCGGAACGGGCATCCAGATCGTGAATCTCGACACGATGACAAAGAGCACCTTCCTCCCGCTCTCGACGTATCTCACGTCGGTCAGTCGTCCGCTCACGACGACGAGCGAGTGCGGCATCCTCTCGATGGTGTTTCACCCAAACTACAATCAGAACGGTTACTTCTACGTGTGGTTTAGCTGCACCATCGGCGGACAACTTCACCAGCGCATCTCGCGATTTACAGCGACCGGCACAGCGGGAAATTACAACGCTGCAACCGTGGCGGATGGTGCGACGGAGGCACCGCTCATCACGCAGCGCGACACGGCGGGCAACCACAATGGCGGCGACATGGCATTTGGGCCGGATGGGTATTTGTATTTCTCAGCAGGCGACGAAGGGCCGCAGTTTGACGGTGGCGACAATGGCCGCCGCATCGCGAAGGATTTCTTCGGCGCGATCTTCCGAATTGATGTGGATTCAAAGCCCGGCTCGCTCGCGCCAAACGCACACGACGAGAGCAGCACAGCGGCGCTCGGCGACAGCGCGATCACCGCAGGCAGCTACCGCGTTCCGCCGGATAATCCATTCGTCGCAATGTCGCAGGCGGGCGGCACGGCGACGTATAACGGCTTCACCTTTCCCGCATCGCAAATCCGCACGGAGATTTACTCCATCGGCTACCGCAATCCGTGGCGCATGAGCTTTGATCCGCTCACCGGGCGGCTATTTGTCGCCGACGTGGGCCAAGGCACTTGGGAGGAAATAAGCATCGTCACCAACGGCACGAACGCCGGCTGGAGCTGGCGCGAAGGTGCGCACGACCACACGCCCGCCGTCGCGCCGACGACTCCGCCGATTGGCTGGACTTCGACGGACCCCATTTACGACTACGACCACACGAACGACGGCGCTGGAAACGACGCAGTGATCTACGGCACCTCGATCACCGGCGGCGTGGTCTATCGCGGCGACCGACTGCCGGAGCTGTTTGGGAAATACTTATTCTGCGACTACAACATGGGCTTCATCGTCGCACTCACCGAGCAGCCCGGCGGTTCGTGGACTGCGGCGCGGCTGACGACCGACTTTAGCATTTCCGGCTGGGGCTACGACCCGCGCAATGGCGACGCGCTCATGTGCGACTTGATCAACAACACCGTGGATCGCCTCGTACGCAACGGCACCACTGGCACGGCACCACCAGCGACGCTTTCGGGCACCGGCGTCTTTTCAAACACCGCCGCACTTACGCCCGCTGCGGGCGTCGTCGCCTACTCGCCGAACGTCAATTTTTGGAGCGACTACGCGATCAAGTCGCGATGGTTCGCGATCAAAAATACGAGCGACACCGTCGGCTTCAGCAGCACCGGAAATTGGACGCTGCCAACCGGCGCAGTGTGGGTGAAGCACTTCGATTTCGACACCACGCGCGGCAGCCCGGCGACGCGGCGCAAGCTGGAGACGCGCATTTTAGTAAAGACCGCGACCGACGTTTACGGCCTCAGCTATAAATGGCGCACGGACCAAACCGACGCCGACCTCGTCGCCGAAGACGGCCAAAACGAAGTCGTCCCGACGAGCAGCCCCGCGCAGACGTGGCGTTACCCAAGTCGCACGGAATGCCGCATTTGCCACACCTCTCTCGGCGGCTTCGCGCTCTCGTTCAACACGCCGCAACTCAATCGCCCCGGCACTTTCGGCACGCAGACGCTCAATCAACTCACCGCTCTCGCCTCAGCGGGCTATTTCACAGTGCCGCCGACGAGCGTGAATCATCTGCCAGCCTTCGCCGCCGTGGGCGACGCCACCGCATCTCGCGAGTGGCGCGTGCGCTCGTATCTCGCAGTGAATTGCATCCAGTGCCACCAGCCCGGCGGCGCGGCGACCGGCTATTGGGATGCCCGCCACAGCACAACCACGGACCTCGCCGCGCTCATCGGCGGCGCACTCGTGAACGACGGCGGCGATCCGCAAAATCGCTGGTGCATCGCGGGAGACACCGCGCATTCCATGATTCTGAAACGTCTCGCTGGAACCGGCGTGCAACGAATGCCGCCGCTCGCCACCAACGAGCGCGATCTCGCCGCCGAGCAGCTCATCGCCGACTGGATCACACTCGACCTCCCAGCCCGACAAACGCTCACGCAATGGACGACTTCAAACTTTCCCGGCGGCGGCGCGAACTCGCTGCCCGGTGCTGATCCAGACGGCGATGGTGAGACAAATTTCATGGAGTTTTTGCGCGGCACATCGCCACTCGCGCCGCAGCAATCGCTCCAACTCAATACAACCTTCCTAGGCTCGGTGAACATTCAGTTTCTACACCCCGCAGGCCGCAGTGCGCTGGTGGAAACCAGCGTGGACCTCGCGAACTGGTCGCCGTGGAATGTCCCCAACAACACACCGACATTCCCCGCAAATACAACGCTGCGCACCTTGAGCGGACCACCCGCCGCAAACTCGCAGTTTTTCCGGCTACGACTTGGCGGGCTGTGAAAAATCGCACTTCGCTAAAGCCCAACTGCCGTGCGCAACTCGGCAAGCTCTTGCTCGAAGCCGCCGCTGAGAATCGGCCAGCGGCACCAGGTTTTTGGGTCGAGGTTTTCGTCGTCGAGATGGAAGCTCGGCGCGTAGCGCTCGCGCTTCCATTGGTTGCGGCTCCACAGTCGGTAAAACCGCTCCACCCAGGCTGCGAGCTGCTTTGGCTCGATGTCGGGAAATTGCACACGCATGAGATGAAAAACTTCCAGCGGGCTTTGTTTGTCACGAATCGCCGCCCGCTCAATCGCGTCGAGCAGCGGATAGGGCATGAGGTCGGCTTCGTCCGTCTGCGCACGCTCGGATGGGCGTAGCTCTGCGGTCGGCGCTTGCTTGTTCACGGCGATGAGCGCGGGAATGGTGCTGCCTTTTTCGCCGATGAGCGGGCCATCCGTCTCCACCCAGCGCAGCCATTCGCGCAGCCATGCTTTATCAATGCCTGCGATGGGCGCGAGACCGCCGCTCGTGTCGCCGTCCATCGTGGCGTAGCCCACGGCGGCTTCGCTGCGATTGCTTGTGGAAAGCAGCAGCGCGTTGCGGAGATTTGCGAGCATCCAGATTCCCGGCGAACGCACGCGAGCTTGGATATTTTGGAGCGAAATATCGTCCGTCGCCCACGAGAGCGGACGCCCGAGCGCACCCTCGATGATTTGCAAATAGCCGCGATGAATCTGCGAGACATCCAGCTCGTGATGCGTCGCGCCGATTGCCTCGGCAACAGCGCGAGCGGCGCTTTTTGTCACGCTGCCGCTGTTCTCCGTGGCCTGATACGCCGTGGTGAGCAGTTGCGCTACGATGCCCGTGTTTTCTAGCCTCCAGCCGGTGCGCGCGATTTTTTCCACGAAGCCATCCGTGCCAAGTTCCGCAGTCGCGAGCTTCACCATCAGCGCGATGAGACACGAGATCGCCGCCGAGTCCGCGCCGCCACTCAGCGAGACGACAAAACCACGCGACCGGCTCTTGCGCATGTAGTCGAAAAGCCCGAGCGATTCCGCCCGCGTGAACTCCTCTTCCTTCAGCCGCCCGCTACTTTCCCAATTCGCCGCCGCACGAAGCTCCGAGTTGCCCGGCGCGACTGCGGGCCATGAAAACGGAACGCGCACGGCGAGCGGATTGTCGCCCGCGAGATCGGGTTGGAAACTCGCCGTCCGCGCCTGGCTCATCCGCGTCGCATCCACATCCACCGTCGCCTTCGTCACCAGACAATCGCGGAAGCTGAACCGCATCCCCTCGGCGATCAATTTTCCGCCGCTGGCAATCAGCGCCTCGCCGTCGTAAATCGCGCGACCCGCCTCGTTGCCCAGCAGATTTGCATACACGTAGCTCACGCCAAAAGCCCGCGAGCCTTCGAGCACAAAACGCTTCCGCACTTCCATCTTTCCAAAGGCAAAATGGCTCGCGCTCGGATTCAGAATAATATCCACGCCATGCCGCGCCAGCAATGCGCCGGGACGCTGCGCAACCCACGCATCTTCGCAAATTTCAAAGCCGATGCGTACGCCGCCGATGTCGAACATCAAATCGCCCATCGGGATCGCCTCGCCGCTGTCCGGCGCATGAAACACATCGCGCACCGCCACGGGCCAAGCCTTGAACCAGCGCGGCTCGTAGTGGATGCCGTCGCCCGCAAGATGCCGCTTCGCCACCAACCCGACCAGCACGCCATCCACCGCCAGAGCCGCACAATTAAACAGCGCGTGCTGATGCAAAACGGGCAACCCAAACGAGACGACCATCCCCTTTGTCTCCGGCAGCAATTCGCGCAGCGCAGCCCAAGCGCGAGCATTCGTATTTGCGCTGAGAAACGCATCCTCGCAGCCATAGCCCGTGAGACAAAGCTCCGGCAAACACAGCACCGAGACGCCCGCCGCCCGCGCCTCCGCAATCGCCGCCCGCGCATTCGCGGAGTTGTGCCTCCAGTCGAGAGGAGTCTGGTTCAGCACGGCAGCCGCAAGTTTGATGAGCTTCATATCTACCCGATACGATAAAGCTCCGGCGATGGTTGAGGCAACATGGGTTTCTCAGAACAATTGGGAGACTTATTTCTTTCGAGCTGAACTCTTGCTCTGCTGAGTCCTAGTTGGAGTCGGCTCGGGGGCGTATTTTTTTGTGGAGGGCCAGATGAGTCGCCAGGGCTGGCGTTTTACGGTGTCGCTGGCTTGGCCGAGGTTTTTTCCGACGACGGAAAATTGTGCGCTCAAAATCGAGAGCTGGCGCTCAAGGTTCTCGGACACCTGACGGATGTTGCGCATGGCGGCTGTGATGTCTTTGTTGCTGGAGAGATTCGCCGTAAATTTCTCGGCGTTTGCGAGCGATTTGGCGAGGTCGCTGCCGGGGGCTGTCATGGCGGCGATATGATCCAGCGATGCGGCGAACTTTCCATCCTCGTCGGTCATGGATTCTATATTTTTGAGCGAGCGGCGCAGCGAGCCATCAGGGCCGCTGAGTTCGTTGAGGTGGACGCCGAATTGCTTGAACTCCGCAAGCCCCGCCGTGAGCGAGGAGCCATCGCTGGTGAGTTCCGTTAAATTGTCCGCCGTTTTTTGCAGGCTATCGAGTGTGGCAGTGAGTTTGACCAAAGCAGGGTCGAGCTTTTCGAGAACTGCGGGGACCGCATCTGCGAGCGCGGGCTGGCGTTCGCCGATAAAGTAAGTCCCATCGGGAGCGAGGCCGCTGGCTTCTTCGCCGGTGGTGAAATCAATCACGGGCTTTCCGAGCAGTGTGGGCAGTGTGATGAGTGCTTTCACGCGCAGAAATATCAGTGCCGACTTTGCCACCTGAACTTCCACAAGCGTTTCCATTTTTGGCGTTGGGCGATCCTTCTCCGGCACGGGAGAATGAAGCGTTCGCACTTGGCCGATCTTGCGCCCGGCGAGCAAAACAGGCGCTCCTGGCTCGATGCCGGCGGCATTGTCGTAGTAAATATGAAAAGTCTTTTGCTCGATGAAGACTCCGGGTGAACCGAGGTAAAGGAGCACGGCAACCAGCCCGGCAAGCGAGAGCACAACGAGCAGGCCAGTTTGGATTTCGTTGCGAAGAATGTTCATGGCTTTGCGGTAGCTTCCTGGATGGGGCCTTCGGTATTGCCGCTGATGAATTGTGCGACGATGGGATTTTCCGAGGCTTTGAAATTCTCCGGCGTATCCGCAGCGATGATCTTCCCCTGAAAAAGCATGGCCATGTGAGTCGCGATTTTGAACGCACTATCCATCTCATGCGTGACGATGATGGAAGTCGCGCCAATCTTTTCACTGAGCGATATGATCAGTTCGTTGATGACCGAACTGATGACGGGATCAAGGCCCGCGCCCGGTTCATCGTAGAGGATGAGCTGAGGGTCCATGATGATTCCGCGTGCCAGCGCGATTCGCTTGCGCATCCCGCCGCTCAGCTCGCTGGGCATCTTGTCGCGGGAGTCTGCCATGCCGACCAGCGCGAGCTTTTCATCAATGATCTGATCGATCTCCTCACGGGGCTTGCGAGTGAGTTCTTCGAGTGGCAGGGCGAGATTGTCGCGCACACTGAGCGAACTAATAAGTGCGCTATATTGATAAACCATGCCCATTTTTCGCCGCGCCGTATTGAGCCGACGCCGCGACATTCTGCCGATGTCATGGCCGTTGAATGTGATGTTCCCAGCAGTCGGCTTCAGGATGCCGAGAATGAGCCGCAGCATGGTGCTTTTCCCCCCGCCCGACTGCCCAAGCACGACGAGCCGTCCGCGCTCTGGAACGGAGAGATTTACACCGGAGAGGATTTCCTTTTCGGCAAATGCGAGATGCACGTCGCGCAACTCCACGATGGGTTTTGCGGCATCGCTCATTTGTCAAAAAGGGCCACGAGCACGATGTTGCAGAGCGTATCGAAGCCGATCACCGTCGTGATGGATGTGACCACGCTCGAAGTCGTCGCATCGCCCACACCCGCCGCACCTCCACGCACCGAAAGCCCTTTGTAGCACGAAACGAGGCCGATGATGAGGCCGAACAAAAAGCTCTTCACCGTCCCCGCGATGATGTCGCGAATGAGCACGTTTTCCAGCGCGATGACGAAGAATCCCCGGAACGGAATATCGAATGCCCAGCGCGAAATCAGCGCCGCACCACACATCGCCGTGACATTGGAAATCACCACAAGACACGGCAGAAGCAGGAACACCGCAAGCACGCGCGGACTCACAAGAAAACGCAGCGGCCCGATCCCCATCGCTTCGATGGATTCGACTTCCTCCGAGACCGTCATCGTTCCAAGTTCCGCTGTGTAAGCCGCACCGATTCGCGCGGCGACCATGATGCCCAACATGAGCGGCCCGAGTTCCCGTGTAAATGCGATGCCCACAAGCGCAGGCACGAGTCCCTCCTGCCCAAAGGTCTGAAGCTGGTAGCCGGTGAGCAGCGCCATCGTCAGCCCGATAAAAAATGACACGAGCGAGACGAGCGGAATCGAGCCGATACCCACTCGATTGGTCTGCTGGAAGAATATCGAAAGGCGGAATGGAAAGCGTCCACGCACGACCCGGTCGCCCATTTCCTGCACCGTATGAATGAGCAGCCACACCACACTGCTCAGGTGTTGAAGCGTGGAAACTATCGCTGACCAAGGGCCGGACATTTGCAAAACTACCGGGACTTAGTCCCTTGTTGAGTTCGATGCGCCACGGATTAGTAGCGGCGGTGATCATACCGGCGATCATATCGGCGGTCCTGATACTGATACCGGTTGCGTCGCTCATCCTGTGCGCCGCCGATTACATTTCCGCCGAGTGCGCCGAGGCCCGCTCCGATTGCTGCACCTTCGAGTCCGCGTCCGCTTTGATTCCCGATGATACCACCCGCCGCCGCTCCGCCGAGTGCGCCGACTGCAGTGCCCGTGCGCGCATTTGGGCCGCTGGTGCAGGAAGCGAATGTGAGCGCTGCGAACGCTGCGAGTAATGTTAGTATTTTCATGTCCGCAAGGATCGTGTGGCGCAAGGTGCGTGGATATGGGGTCTTCTACCCACGAGTCGCGCGGCGTGTTGGGTTTGGCTACGATTGAAAACTTGCATCCGCTGGCTGGCTGGCGACGCTCGCGACTTCAATTTCCAGCCCATGAAAATCACCGCACTCATCGCCCTCGCCCTCACAACCATCGCTCATGCCGACGCAAACTGGCCGGAGTTTCGCGGGCCGCGCGGCGATGGTTCTTCGGATTCCACGGGGCTGCCGGTGGAGCTTGGCGAGGGGAAAAACGTGAAGTGGAAAACGCCTGTCGCGGGCAAGGCGTGGTCTTCGCCGGTCGTGTGGGGCAAGCAAGTGTGGGTGACTACGGCGACGGAAAACGGCAGGGAACTCGGCGTCGTGTGCCTCGATTTGGAAAGCGGCAAAGTCATCCGCGATCAAAAGCTGTTCGATGTCGCCGAGCCGCAATTTTGCCACAAGTTCAACAGCCACGCCTCGCCCACGCCGGTCATCGAGGAAGGCCGTATTTACGTGAGCTTCGGCTCACCCGGAATTGCTGCGCTCGACACCGCGACGGGCAAGGTGCTTTGGGAGCGGCGCGACTTCGTGTGCAACCACTTTCGCGGCGCGGGAAGCTCGCCGATTTCGTGGAAGAATCTCCTCATTCTCCCGTTTGACGGCAGCGATTTCCAATTCATCGTCGCGCTCGATAAAGCGACCGGCAAGACCGTGTGGAAAGTGGACCGCTCGATTGATTTCAAAGACATCCAGCCCGACGGAAAACCCGAAGCCGACGGCGACTGGCGCAAAGGATTCGCCACCGCGCACGTCACCGAATTTGCAGGAAAGCCCATGCTTATTTCCAGCGGCGCAAAAGCCCACTACGCCTACGAACCCGCGACGGGAAAAGAGCTATGGCGCTTTGAAGAACGCGGCGCACACAGCCCGGCGGCGCGCCCCGTGATTGGCGACGACGTCGCCTATTTCCCAATCGGACACGGCAAAAAACAAATCATCGCGCTAAAGCTCGGCGGCAGCGGCTTGCTTGATGAATCCACCATCGCCTGGCGCTCGCCAAAAAGCGCACCCACCAAACCCTCCGTCTGCTTCGACGGCAAACGAATCTACACCGTGGACGATGCCGGAGTCGCCGGAGCCATTGATGCAAAGACCGGGCAGGACGTGTGGCGCGAGCGCATCGGCGGCAACTACTCCGCATCCCCGCTCCTCACTGAAGGCCGCATCTACTACTTCAGCGAAGAAGGAAAAGTGACGGTCGTCTCCGCCTCCGAAAAATTCGAGAAAATCGCCGAAGGCAAATTTGAAGAAGGCTTCATGGCCTCCCCCGCCGTCTCCGGAAAAACCCTCATCCTCCGCACCAAGACCGCAGTGTATCGCGTGGAGAAATAGCTTACACTACGCACAACATCTTTGGTGATCGTATTGCAACAGACGGCTAATTACACAACTCCGCAAAGGTCTCACTTCACGCATTCATGTCCTGGTTTAATCTCGAGTTTGGCGATTTCGCGAAAACATTTCTTTCCGTAATTTTTGAGGGAATCCCGTTCCTTCTGCTCGGAGCTTTGATCTCTGGCTTTGTGGATGTCCACGTCTCCAGCGAGCGGGTGGCGCGGATGCTTCCAAAACGGCCCGGCGCGGCGATTGCGGTGGCGGGTTTGCTGGGGCTGATTTTTCCGATTTGTGAATGCGGGAGCGTGCTGATTATCCGGCGGTTTTTGAAAAAGGGTCTGCCGCTTTCCGTCGCCACGGCTTACATGCTGGCGGCTCCGATTGTGAGTCCGATTGTGGCTTACACGACGTGGATCGCTTACACGGGGAATAATCCAGAGGTGATGACGATCAGCCGCTTGGTGCTGGGTTATCTCGTGGCGGTTTCCGTCGCGTTTGTGGTCCACAATCTCCCGCAAAATAGAATCGCGCAGGAGGGAAATGCGGTCGCCTCGCGCCGTCGCACGGGCCTTAGTATCGCGGGCACGCCGGGCAGCGCGGAGCCGCAGGATTTTGCCACCATCGCCGCTGCTGCATCGCCGCTGCGGAAGGTGTTTCTCTCCATCCAGTCGGCGACTGCGGATTTTCTGGATGTTGCGTTTTACTTCGTCATCGGCGTCGGGGTTACGAGCGCGTTTGCCGCTGGCGTAAATCGCGAGGCGCTGGCTCCGATTGCGGAATCGCCGGTGACTTCGATTGTTGTGCTCATGGGCGTCGCCGCGCTGCTGGCGCTTTGCAGCACCACGGATGCATTCGTCGCTGCGATTCAGTTTTCGCAGTTTTCGCCTGCGGCAAATCTCGCGTTTTTGCTGTTCGGGCCGGTTTTTGATTTGAAGCTGTTCTGGCTCTACGGCCTTGTGTTTAAGCGCAAGTTCGTCCTCGTGCTCGGGCTGGGGCTGTTCATTTTAATCGCCATCCTCTCGATGCTCTGGGGAGCGATGGACCTCACGAAAAAACGCGGCTCCGGCACAGGTTCCATCGTTTGCAATCCCGTCGCCCAAACCGTATAAAAAGCACCATGCAACAGCTCTTCAACCGCTGGCTCCCCGCTGCGACACTCGCCACTTGGAGCGCCGTGCTCTTTTACTACCACTTCGACGACCGCATGAAAAACATGCTCTCGGAGCAGTTCCGAATTTACGCCTTCATCTCCGCCATTGTGCTAGTGCTAATGTCGCTCGTCTTCGTCTTTTTCAAAGGCGACGCCTCCTGCTGCTCCACCGCCGAATGCGGTCACGGCCTTAGCCGAATGGCTGGCGGAAGGCTGGTGACGTTTCTTATTTTGATGGTGCCCATCGTCGTCTGCGCACGCTATACGCCGACCGAGGGATTCAGCGACACCTTCAAAAGAAACCGTGGTTTTGTTACCTCCGCAGAGAGCCTGCCGGATCGCCCAAAACTCGCACTTCGCGCACCCGAACTTCCCCTTCCCGGCCAAGGCGATGCCGAGGGAACTTCCACACGTCCACCCGGCACGGAGCCGGCGAAATTGCAGGAGCAGCCCACCGATTTCCTAACACGTACGCCCGAAGGTTACATCGTCGCCGAAGTGCTCGATCTCCTTTACGCCGCACAGGATCAGACACTCCGCGTAGATTTCGAGGGCAAGAAAATCATGCTCATCGGCCAATTTCTGCCAGACCCGAAAAGCACTGAAACCATCCGCTTCAAAGCAGTCCGCATGTTTATGAACTGCTGCGCCGCCGATGCGCAGCCCGTGGCGACACTTGTGGAAGTCGAGCGACTCCCCGACGTGAAGGAAATGGAATGGGTGAAAATTATCGGCGTGCCCACATTCCCCATCGAGCGGGGCAAGCGCATCTCCGTCCTGCGCGCACTCACCGTGGAGAAAACCACACCGCCCGACGAGCAGTTCATAAAATGAGCATTCTCGGTGCTTTCAAACGCGCACTTGGCAGAGCACCGCTCGTGCATCCCGTGGACCGCAGCATGGCAAAACGCTGGGTGAAACAACGCCTCCTCGCAGTCTATCCCGAACTCCGTGGCGACCCCGCCGCGCTGGAATCCGCCTACCGCTCCCTCAGCCTCTCGCCACAACCCGGCGCCCCCGGCGAGCCGGACATCGTCTTTGAAATCCAAGCTCACCGCGAGCCGGAGCAGGACTGAGGCAAGCCGCCCAAACTTGCAAATCTCCGCCGTGTTCTCAGTCGCTCTTTTGAAATGCGAAATTTGACCGTTTGCTTGGGCTTCGAGCGCGGCGCAACGTCGCTGCGCTCAAGTTGCGGCACTCCATTTTTCCCCCACCAATCGGGCAAAGTTCGCGATTGGCACCATACCGTGATCGTGGCAGTCTGCACGGCATGAGCGCAGTGCCACAAGAACTTGCAGAGACATTGAGCAAACTCGACAACCAATCCGCCACCGCCCTAGAGCGGCTCGTGCGTGATGCGATGGCGCTCGTTCGCTCGACAAAGCGCGAGGGCGCCGTGGATGCAAATGGTTGGCCGGTGGGATATTTTAAGCGGACTGCGGGTTCTTTCGCAGGAGAGCCGTTCGACATTCCTTCTGACCCGTCGCCAGAACCTACGCCCCACTGGTGATGCGATATTTGATCGATACGAATATCTGGATCATCTATCTCAAAAACGTGGTAACAAAGATTCGCACACGTTTTGAGACCACTGACTCATCTGAAATCGCGGTGCGTTCTGTCGTATGGGCCGAACTGCTTCACGGAGCACAGAAATATGGGGATACAGCACAGCGTGAAGCGAGGGTTGAAACTACCTTGCAACCATTTGCGAATCTTCCATTCGACCTCGAATCAGCGTGGCACTACGCCCGCACCCGCGACGCACTCGAACGAACTGGAAAAATCATCGGCGGTAATGACCTGATGATCGCCGCCATCGCCCTAGCCAACGACCTTACCGTCGTGACGCACAACAGCGAAGAGTTCTCCCGCGTGCCGGGATTGCGCGTGGAAGACTGGGCGGCGTGAATTGCAGTTCAGAGCACCTGACAAAAAGTCATTACCTGATGGAGGATTGGGAGGCGTCATTTTCGCTCGAAAAAAGCCCGTCGAGTTCTGCGCGGCAGGCTGCCCAGACAGATTCTGCGGACTGCGAGGCGTCTATGGTGCGCATGAAAGGCCGGTCCAGTCCTAAAAAAATGCGGCGCACTTCGCGAAGCTGTTCCAGTTGCTCGAAAGTATTCGGCGCATCGCCGCGTGCGCGGATGCGGTCCAGCCCGCCAGCGGGATCGAAGTCGAGCAGGAGGACGAGGTCCGGCTGGGGCGCGAATTTTTCATTGGTCGTGAGCACCCATTCCGGCGACACGCCTCTCGCGCCTTGGTAGGCTGCGGTGGAAAGATAATAGCGGTCGAGGATCACGATTTTTCCCTGCCGCAGCGAAGGCGCGATGAGGTTCTCCACATGCTCGGCGCGGTCTTTTAGAAAAAGCTCCAGCTCATCTTCCAGCGAAAGACGGCCTTCCGTCATGCTCTGCCGTAGCTTCATTCCCCACGGCCCGCGAGTCGGCTCGAAGCTCGTCGCGCACTCCATGCCGGCGGCATTCAAGTGCGCGACGATGCGACGGATCACGGTGCTTTTGCCCGCTCCGTCTATACCTTCCAGCACAATGAGCCAGCCCGGTGAGTTCGCACGAATCATCCCGCTTCCTTACGCACGCCACACCGCGCTGGCAAGCGGAGTGCAACAAAACTGAATGCCGCTTTTTCGTCCGCAGATTGCGGCGTTCGACTTAAAACACCGTCGGGTTTAGGGCGAGGTTTGCGTAATGATAGATGCCGAAAAATACAGCGGCAAAACCAAGGGCGAACATGCTCGTTGAAACCCAATGCTGGGTAGTGAGACGCACAGCGTAAATGGTCAGCGCCGCCCACGCAGCCGGAAGAAGCAATAACAAGAAACCAAAGTTGCGAATGAATAGCGCCAGCGGTTTGAAAAACTCATCCGGCATCGTCCCACTTTTGTATCCCGCCAGCTTGACCATGATCCCCACAAACAACGTCCCGCCAACAATGACGCCAGCCTGTATCAGCGCGAGGATGGAGACAGCGCGGTAAGGAGCTTCAGTGTGGCTCCCGATGTTTTGAAAGAGCTTCATGTTTGTGTAAGCAATCTCATCAATGCCAATCGCACGCAAGAATCGCGTGGTCTTTCGCGGGCGTTTGTTTATGAGCATCGCCATGGATTTGATGACGATTACCCAACTCAAGCGCGCTGCGGCTGATGGCCGTGTGGAAGCTGCCGTCCACGCCCAAGTCGAGGCCATCACGCGGAAGGATGCGAGCAATGGGAAGCCTTACTTCGAGATGACGTTTAATGACGGCGAGGGGAAATTTGCGCTGAAGGCTTGGAACGATTCGCCTGGATTCAGCTATTGCGAGCGCGGCGCAGCGGGCGGGTTTGTGGAGATTTCCGGCGAGTTTGCGACGAGCAAATTTGGCATGGAGTCATCCGGCTGGCGTCTGCGTGATCTAAACGCGGAGGAACGCGAGGCTCTGCTCTCCGGTCCTGCCGAGCTGCGGGAAAAGCAGGCGGCAGACTTCGCTTTTATCGAGCAGGCAACGGGAGAAATCACCGACCCGCGACTGAATGCGCTATGCCGCATTTTCCTCGCCGAATATGGTGATCGCTACCGCCGCGCAGCCGCTGCGCGGAACAATCACCACGCCCGTCGTGGAGGACTCGTCGAGCACGTCGCGCAGATGATGCGTGCTGCGGTCGCTATCGCAGGCGCTTATCCCGCGCTGAATCGCGACCTCATGGTAGCTGGCGTGCTTTTTCACGACGCGGGGAAAATTTGGGAAAACGGACTGCCTGCGGACGGATTCACGATGCCCTACAGCGAGGCGGGTGAATTGCTCGGCCACATCACCATCGGCATCGAGCTGGTGAATACGCTGTGGCGGAAACTTGCTGCGGGCGATGATTGGAAAGCTTGGGTTTCGCTGGAGCCAGCGAACGAGGACGTGCGAATGCACCTGCTGCACCTCGTCGCGAGTCATCACGGCGAGCTGCAATTTGGAAGCCCAGTCACGCCGCGCACGCCGGAAGCCTGGGCGCTGCATTACGTAGATAATCTGGATGCGAAAATGGAAATGCTCAACGCCGCCTACCAGACTTCCAAGCAGCTTGCGCCGCGCATTCAGGAAAAAGTCTGGCCGCTGGCGGGCAACATCGTCCAGCCGCTCGCGCACTTCGCGCCATCCACACAGCGCAGCACCACTTGAAAAAATACCTCCGCCAACTGATAGAAAAAATCTGCGGCCCGTGGAAGAAGCGGGTTCTGCGCGGGATTGTCGTGCTCGCCACGGCGATTTTCATCGGCGGGATTGGCGCGTGGTTGATTGAGTCCTCGCGATGGCTCGGTGTGCCAGGCGATGATGCACGGGCACTGCCGAGTGAAACGCAGGCTTACCGTTTTCTCGTGCGGATACCGTCCACGGCTTTTGCGGAAGCACTTGCACGGGCGAGTTTCGATTTTCCGCAGATGTGCCGCCCGACGCGCCCGACACCGGAGATTTGCATCCTTTTTATGGACGAGGATTCGTCGCGCGAACTCAAGCAGGGCAGCACTTACAACCGCCGCGTTCATGCGGAACTTCTGCGCGTGCTGAAGGCCGAAGGCGCACGCGCAGTGTTTTTCGATATTGTTTTCTCCGGCGAACGCGATGACCCGGATTCGCCAGCGGATTTGGAACTCGCCGCTTCGCTGAAAGAATTTGGCTCCGCGTTCATCGGCGGCGGGATCGAGCAGTCGTTTCGCGACAAGAGCAACAACGTGAAGATCGTCACGCCGAAGCCAATCTTCCGCAAAGCCGGTGCGCAGTGGGGACTGCTCGTGTTTCAGCCGATTGATTCCGACTACGGCATCCGCGCGATGTACACAGGCACCGATCAGATTCCATCGCTCTCGTGGAAAGCCGCAGAAAAGCTGGGCGCAAAACTTCCTGCCGACAGCACTCAACGCAAGGAACTGCGCTGGCTGAATTACTACGGCAGGACGGGCACGTTTGAGAGCTACTCGTATTTTGAAGTGCTGAATCCTAATGGTCGCGTGGACGAAAACGGCGTGAAAGCGCGTGGCGTCAAAGAGGGAGCATTCAAAGACAAAATCGTCTTCGTCGGCGGCAAAACCGCGCTCGCGGTGCTGAACTTCGGCAAGGACGATTTTCGCACTCCATACACGGCGCTGCCCGGCGGTCAGTTTGCGCCGGGAGTGGAAATCCACGCCACCGCGATGCTGAATCTTCTGCGCGGCGAATGGCTCACGCGACTGCCGATTGAAAAGGAAAAGCGCATGGTGTTTTGGTTCGGTTTTATTTTCACGCTGCTGCTCATGCCGCGTGCGCCGTGGCTGGTTTTATCAAGCTGCGTCGCGCTCGCGATTGCGGTGACTTTGCTGGCGATTTGGGGCGTGCAGCATTCGTTTGTGTGGGGGAACTGGCTGGTGCCCGCGCTGGTGCTTCCGCTGTTGATCGCGCTTTCCAACTACCTGTTTGAAGGCCGTCGCCGGAATGCGATTATCGGCGCGTTTGGGAAATATCTTTCGCCGGAAATGGCGAAGCAAATCAGCACGCAGGATGTGGATTTGAAGCCGGGCGGCAAAGTCGTGGAAGGCACGATCATGTTCACCGATCTCGAAGGCTTCACTTCGCTCTCGGAGGAACTCGATGACCCTGCGCGACTCTCGCAGATTCTCGCGACTTACTTCACGCAGTGTACCGGACACGTCCTCGAATTGAAGGGCACCATCGCGAAGTTTATCGGCGACGCCGTGCTTGCCGTTTGGGGTGCGCCGCTGCCGGACAAAGACCAAGTCCGCAACGCCGTCGTGTCCGCTTGGCGGCTGCACAAAGATTCGGACATCATGATTGATGGCAAGCCACTGCTCGTGCGTGGGAAAAAAGTGCGCACCCGAATCGGCATCCACACCGGACAAGTGCTGGCGGGCAATCTCGGCTCCGAGCAGCGCTTCGACTGGACGGTCATCGGCGATCCCGTGAACCTCGCTGCGCGACTGGAGTCGCTCAACAAACATCTCGGAACGAGCGTGCTGATTTCCAACGATGCCTTTGAGAAAATGGGGCCGGGCTTTACCACGCGGCGGCTCGGCGCGTTCATCATGAAAGGAAAAGCGGCGGCGCTCGTGATTCACGAAATGCTCGGTGAAATCGGGACCGATCCCGTGCCGGAATGGCTGCCCGATTTCAATGCAGGCGTGGCGGCATTTGAGGCGGGCGATGTGAGCGGCGCGAAGGCTGCATTTGAAAAAGTGATCGTCGCGCGTGGTGGCAAGGATGGGCCTTCGGAGTTTTTGCTGGGCGAAATCGAGCGACGCGCTGCGGAGCCTGCCTCAGCATGGAGCGCGGAAGTGGAATTACATGAAAAATAGCCAATGCTGACGCTTCCCGATCTCGGCTGGAACGATGAGTTTGAAAAGGCGTTCGCGCCTTTCAAAAAGAACGGCTGGAAACCCGCGCGGCTGATCCGCGACAACAAGATCACTTACGGCGCGTTGCTCGAAGGCAGCGAGGAATTGGAAGTCGTGATGGGCGGAAAAGTGTACCACGACGCGGAGACCGATGCGGAGCTGCCCGCAGTCGGCGACTGGGTGGCACTGGAAATCGGCAGCGAAAACGTCATCCGCGCACGGCTTCCGCGCCAGACGTGTCTCTCGCGAAAACTGCCTGGCAAAAGCACCGAGGAGCAGGTGATCGCCGCAAATGTGGATGTGGTCGTGGTTGTCACCGATGCGGGGTCGGACTTCAGCCTGCGCCGTTTAGAGCGCTATTTTGCAATCATCGGGCGCAGCGGCGCGAAGGCCGTCGTGCTCGTGAACAAGGCCGACATTTTCGACGACGCAAAAAACCGCGAGGCAGCAGCAGCGATTTCCGCGCTGAATCCCGCCGCAGATGTCCACATCACGAGCGCGGAGAAAAAAAGCTCGCTGAAAGTGCTGAAGCCCTACTTTCAACGCGGAAAGTCCATCACCCTCCTCGGCTCCAGCGGCGTGGGGAAATCATCAATTATCAACACCATTCTCGGCGACGAATACCAGTGGACCGACGAGGTGAACGCCGCTACCGGCAAAGGCCGTCACACCACCACGGCCCGCGAGTTGATGGTGCTGCGCGGCGGCGGAATCATCATTGATAATCCCGGCATTCGCGAAGTCCACATGTGGACTGATGAAGTCACGCTGCGCACGCAATTCGCCGATCTCACCGACCTCGCCGCGCAGTGCAAATACCACGATTGCAAACACGGCACCGATGCAGGCTGCGCAATCCGCGCAGCGATGGCGGCGGGAAATCTATCCGCTGCGCGATTCGAGGCATTTCAAAAGCTCGATGAGGAAATCGAAAAAGTCCGCCGCAGCCGGCGCAAACGGCAGATGACCATTGAGCGGCGCGACAAACGCGACCAGCGCAGCGCGGCCCGTCGCCGCGATGACCGCTGGGACCTGGAACACGAATCCGAGCCGCGACATCGGCGAGGAAGGTAGAGTGGCATTGGCGCTCACGCCAATGAGTGTGCCAGTGCCGCCCCGGAACTGAGCGCGGCTACATGCGCAAAAAGTGTCATATTCCTCGTGATGCTGGAAGAGTGATGGCTTCGGCCCGCCACAGTGCCGGGGCGGCACTGGCACTCTGCATTGGCGAGGGCGCAAATGCTACTACCCGCAAGCGCGGGCCATACAAATACGAGATTGGAAATCCCGCCTACTTCTTTTTCTTCCCCGGCTTTTCCGCCTTGCCGGGCTTGTTTGCCTTTACGGGTGGCGTGAAAGGTTCGGCGGATTTTGTGTTCAGTGATTCCGCAGTTTTAGTGAGCGTCTCAAGCAAAGCCGCTGCATTCTGTTTCAATTCGAGGTTCTGTATTTTCGGAGCCGATGCCGTGATGAATGCGATGGCTTTTTGCACTTCGGGTTTGAACATTCCGAAATACGTGGAGCGGAATTCTGTGCCCCGGAGTTTGCTCATTTTGGTAATCGCTTCCGCTTGGTTTTTGCTCACATCGATCGCGATGGTGTGGAATTTGTGCTTCTGGCAGACATCCACAAATGGCGTCCACTGTTTCGTAAAGGACGTGCTTATTTTGGTGCTGAATTCCGAAAGGTCGGGATCGTTGGCCTTGATGCGCCTTCCAGCGAGTGAAATTTGGAGACAGGACTGAATCATTCCTGAAACGCTTCGCGCGTAAGCCTGATCGCCAGACGACAAAGGCTGCACGGCGACAACAGGCGCAACGGCGGGCGCGAGCGACTGTGCGTGCAGGAGCGTGGTGGAGAGGATGAGGGCGGTGAGTAATTTGAACGTCGTGTGCATGGGTGGATTTGAGACAGATGGCGGAGTTCTGCAAGTTTGTTAAACTGGGACGCCGCGATTGGATGGCTGAAAGCCCGGCAATATAATAGCCTAGGGTGAAGCCCTGGGTTGGTTGCATAAAGAGGATGCAGCCCTGCAAGGGCGGAATGAAACCGTGAATGACATTTTTGTGCCGCCCTTGCAGGGCTTAGCTCTCTTTCCATCACCTACCCAGAGCTTCACTCTGGGCTATAACATCTCGCACCTTCGGCGCTCAAAAGGCGGCGTTCGGATTCAACCACTATTCCTGCAAAAAAAGTGCGCCGGTTTCCCTTTCGGAAAACCGGCGCTTGCTCATGGCCGCGTCACTGCACGGCTCATAATTATTATTTTTAGACGGCCTTCTCGCCCATCTCCTCCGTGCGAATGCGCACGGCTTGCTCGACGGCGGTGACGAAGATTTTTCCGTCGCCGATTTTACCCGTCTTCGCGGCTTTGATGATGGCTGCTACTGCCTGCTCGCTGAGTTCGTCGGTGACGACGGTTTCCAGCTTAATTTTTGGCAGGAAGTCCACGGTGTATTCGCTTCCGCGGTAGATTTCGGTGTGCCCTTTTTGGCGTCCGAATCCTTTTACTTCGGTGACTGTCATGCCTTCGATTCCGATGTCGGCGAGGGCTGTTTTCACTTCTTCGAGTTTGAAGGGTTTGATGATGGCTTCGATTTTCTTCATGATTGGAATCTATCGGTTGGTTTTGAGAATTAGGAGATGAAAATT
>JANMLS010000027.1:0-5627 GCA_031372675.1 Verrucomicrobiaceae bacterium | reverse complement strand
TGAATGATTTGCAGTCCCGTGAATTTACGGGCTGGAGCGACGCTCACGCGGGCTTTCCCGTGGGAAGACGAAGTTCGGCGGGAAGCCGAGTCCGCCTGGAAAGTATCCGCTTTCGGGACCAGCACCGACGGCGGGCGGCATTGCTTCCTTGATGGATTTGCCACCGCCTTTGAAGTCGGCTGTTTCTTTGCCGTCTCCGATTGGGAGGATGGTTTTGCCATCAACACCCTTGCCTGCTTCTTCTTCTACTGCGTCGGTAGCGGCGATTGGTGCTTCGCCCACGGCTGCTGGCAGCGGAGCCACTTCGTAGTCGGAGAGCGAGAGGTTTGCGAATGCGTTGATCTCGCGAAGTGCGAGGCTGTTGTCCGCAGTCTCTGGTGTCCAGCGCAGTGCCATAGCGACGGCGGTGGTGTCTTCAAAATCCGCGCTGACGTGCGAATTAGAACCATCGAATGTAAGAGTTACCGAAGGCTTCACTCCATCGAGTGCGACGGGGTGCCCGGCGGCTGGAGCTTCGGCTAGAAGATAAACGTCCACTTTGCCTTTTGCTTCCTTGTCCGAGAGAAGCGACATGCGGGAAACCGTGCGGCCTTCACCAAGATTGACTACCAAGCTTGAGTCTGTGCCGGACTTCAAGACCGCTGCGCTTTCGGGATTTTCGTCGAGCGCTTTCTGCCAATCGAGCTGGCTTGCCGAGCCATTGCCGTAAGTGGCTTTTGCTCCGCCATAAATGCTGGCGACATTGAAGCTCGTTTGGTGATTTACGAAATCACCGAAGACCGCCTGCACATCCAGTGCGGTAGCGCGTGGCTGAATCGCATCATTCGCTGCGGCGCGAGTGCCGTATGCGTAGAAGCTGAAAATCGGCGCGGGATTTGCGATGTTCGTTTCAACAAGGATGAACTTCGCCTGACGATTAAACGACTTAGCCAGTTTTTTCTGGTTGATGGAAGCAGCGGGAATGTCCTTCGCAATGACGCGCCAGGAAGGATCGCCGGGCGGCTTCACTTCATCGCTGGAGTAAATGGTGATGCTTCCTTCAAACGGAGCGGACAGGACGCTAAAATTTGAGACAACCTGCGAATTTGCAAATTGAAGGAGGTAGTTTTGACGCCCTGCCATAGCTGGCCAGCCGGTTGCAACGTCATCGTCCAACCAAGCAGCAGCGGCTTCGGTAGCGATATAGTTTTTTGCTGCGGCATCAAAAATCAGGAGATTTGCCTGCAAGTGCTGGCGGGCAAGATTCTTTGGAAATGACTGCAACTGTTTGGCTGTCAGCGCTTCTCCTGCAAGGCAGGAACTGGCGCAAGCGAGGGCGAGGACCGGTGTGATGATGAGTTTCATATTGTTTGGTTTACGCTGTTTTTTGTTGTCGAGCAATGTTGTTTTCTCGATTCAATGAATCTTGTGTTGGCTAATATCAATCTGAGCCTATTTAAGCAAGTGCGAATTATGGCAGTTATTGCGGTGTCTGTTTTTATTAAAACTGCGCTCTATTAAATCTCTCCACTTCTGCCCGTTGAAGCCGCAAAAGCTGGTTCGCTTCTAAAAGTCCACCCTCGGCGGCTATTGAGTAGCTACCGAGGGTGGGTTTTTTATGTCTAATGCTTCTCCCAGTTACTTTTTGCCTGCATCTCGGACGGCTTTATCAAAGCCCGACTCCGAAGGATGTCCGCTATAAATAAGCTTTCCCGTCGTATCGAAAACGAACGCATGGGGAAGGCCGCGAAAATTTACAGGACTCATCACGCCGCCTTTAGTAATCGTGTAGCTGAGCTTGAACTTCTTCACGACTGCCTTGATGTCGGCATCGGTGGAACCTTGGCTTTCAGCGCCGATAAAAATGGTGTCTTCCTTGTTCCGCTTCGCAAGTTTTTCGATGTGAGGAAGGCTGGCGATGCAGGGAGGGCAACGAACGCCCCATGCCTCGATCACGACTGCTTTGCCGTTTGTTTTTGCAAGGTCCACAGCATCGCCGCTGAGTAATTCACCGACTTTGAAATCGGAAAGTTTTGCGTTGGGAACTTGCGCTTTTTTTTCAGCAGCAAACGCGACTGAGGCTAGAGCCAAAACGGATAGTAGGATGTGCTTCATAATCCTCGACTTGATGCAATTTGCGAAAAATGCGCAAGCACGGAAAAAGCACATCAAGCAAACCTCGCGAGAAGAAATTCACAAAGCGCGGCCCGCCCTTCGATCTCCTGAAAAATGCCATCGCGATGCGCTACACCGAAGCCCGTTCCCCACGCCGCGCCATTTACCACGCAGGCATCCGTGGCGCATCCGTTCATTTGCTGGAAAGCCTTTGCGACCACATCCGTCCGCGTTCCATCCAGCTCGTATTTCCAGCCGACGATGCGGGCTTTTGGAAAAATCGTGCGCAACTCTGGCAGCACTTTTTTGGCAGGCGAAAGCGTGAGTGTAATCGCACCCGCTCGCGTCGGGATTTTTGCCGCATCCGCCAGCAAACCGTCTGCTCCACGAACTTCGGCGACGCGGAAATCGCACAGCGCTGCCGCGTGAAAAACGGCATCCGCATTCTCACCGCGCAGCTTGGAAAGTAGATCGTCGTTTGTGGAAAAACTCCGCACTTCCGCATCGCCGGCATCTTGCACGCTCGACGCCATTTCGCCTTTGAAAACCACCACCTCATGCCCCGCGGCGGAGAACGTCTTGGCCAGCATCAGCCCAAGCTCGCCGGTGGATGCGTTCGTGATTCGGCGCATCCCGTCAATTGGCTCAAAGGCCGGGCCGCAGGTGATGATGACTTTCATGCCGCGCATTTCCTAATGCGTCTGTTCTGGAAATCGAACGCAATTTTCCCGACAAGCAGGAATGACAAGAACCGAAGCCAGCCAGCAAATCCGCGAACATTGCAATTCCACCGGCATTGCCGTGATGAAAATCCATCCACTTCTCAACGCCCTCGCCGACGACGCGACGAAGAGCGAAATCGTAAAAGCGCTCTACGAAGTCACGAAGCACATCGAGGTGGTAAAAAAGCAACTCATGCGACTTGAGAAGCGCGATGATAACGCGCTGGTGTAAAGGAACTCGCCTTTCCAATTTCTCCGCGCAACCTTCGCACGATGATGAAAAACCAGTCCACTCTACGCTCGTTAATCGCGCTCTTCGCCGCTGCATTCCTCGCAAGCTGCGGAGACAAGCCGGATACAAAAACACCGCAGCCAAAACCCGAGCCGGAGACCACGAAGCCAGCGGCTGACGCTCCGAAAATCAAAGTAACGCCCCAGCCCGCGACAACAGCAAATGCCGGGAAAAAAATCCGCGTGCTTTGCTGGAATTTGCAGTGGTTCCCCGGCCACAAACCCGAGACGACGCCCGCCCTCGCCGCCGCACACATGACCGCTGCACAAAACGTAGTCGCCGAGCTAAAGCCCGATATTTTAATGCTCCAGGAAGTCCGCAACTGGAAAGCCGTCGCCGACCTCTCCGCCATCATTCCGGGGATGCGTCCGCATGTAGTTTCCGCATTCGATGAAAACATCCCCAACGGCAGGCCGCAAAACCAAGCCGTCGCCGCAAATATGCAGTCCGACTCCGCGTGGTCCGCAAAATGGGTCGGCGGAAATTACGGACCACCTCGCGGCTACGCTTTTGCCGCGATTGATGCCGGTGGCGGACGCTTCCTCCTTTGCTGGTCGCTCCATTTGAAAAGCAATCTCGGCGAGCTGGAAGAAAACATTTCCATGCGTACCGAATCCGCCCGCCAGCTCCTCACGCACATCCAGCAAATGGTCGCGCTCTACGGCAAACGCGGGCCTTGCGCCGTCATCGTCGCCGGCGACATGAACACTTCCGACGACGATCCTAAATTCGCCAGCGACCCCACGCTCAAAGGACTCAAAAACGCGGGCCTTTGGTGGACGCACGCCGGCGTGCCCTTTGCCAGCCGCACCACCATTCCCGGTGAAGGCCGCTACCCTAACAATTGCTTCGACCACATCTTCACCTCCGGTCTCGGCCAGCCCGTCGCATTTGTAAAAGCCACGCCTGGAATCAGCGACCACTACCCCGTGATACTCGACATCGATCTCACCAAAGCAGACTTCCGTCCTGCCATTGATGTCGCCGCCGGGATGAAAGCCCTCGCCACAATCCCCGCGCCAATCGTCCCCACCGACCTCTCCGGCATCCTCGAAGCCTCCGACGACGCCGCAATCCGCGCCGCCATCGGTAAAATCGCTACCATCCAGGGCAAAGTCGCCAACGTCGGCGCGACCGACACAGGCTCTATCAACTTCATCAACTTCGAGGGCAGCGCACGCGGCAACTTCGTCTCCATCGTAAAAAAAGACTTCCTCAAAAACGTAGCCGATTCTTTTGGCGGCAACATCCAGACACTCGTAGGCAAAAAAATCGAAGTCCGAGGAGAACTCACCATCTTCAAAAACACCCCGCAAATTGAGCTACGCAGCCAGACGAACATCAAGATTCTGCCGTGAAACTAGAGACGTGGAATAAGGGAACAGTGTGCAAAAACCAACGGATTTCATATTTAGGCATTACTAAGCGCTTCTGCCAATGAGTGAATTCGTCGTCCATCTTCTGCTGTCGGCCTACTTTGCAACACTCATCGGATGCTTCCTCCTGTTTTTGCTCGCACCGCTCTTGCCACTCAGCCGCGCGGCGTCGCCTGCTCCTCTCGCTTTCACGCTCTTTGCCGCGTTCATTGCTCCCTTGCTCACTTGGTTTATCTCTATCCCGCTTGCGTGTTGTTCATTTATTTTCTTCCGCTTCACAGCAGCCTCCCGCGCACGAGGTTTGTTCTTCTGGTTCGTCGCCTGGTGCCTCATCGGAACTTTGTCGGGCGGCATCATTGCTGTTGCGATGGGACTTTCCGAAAGGCTTCGGTCTTTCGCCATCATTGGCTTTCTTGTCGGAGCGATAGTCGCACCGGCCCATCGTCGGTTGTGGTTCCAGCTATATAACCTCGATTTTCCCAACAGCCGCGATTTCACTCTCAAAGTGCCAGTTCAACGCCGCAGTAAACCGCCTTTGTAATCACTGGCTCTGCATACCCAAACGCCGCGATTGAAGGCGGAAAGTGTAAAGGAGCGGCGTGCCTCTGGCCGTCGACCTTCGCAACCGTGAAGCGCACAATTTGTTACCCTAGCACGCTGGAGAAATTTCCGCTTCGCGTTGTAGTGGTCGGCGGCGGGACGCGCGCCGCTCCTTTACGCTTTCTGCATTTTATCGCGGCGTTCGGGGTGAATCGCCGCGCCCGTTTTTGCGAGCGTCTGATTCACAAATTCACCGTTGGCTTCGGGGCTATACACAAGAGCCATTTCTATCAAATAAACGCCATTGAATTGTAAGAGTGTGCTTGCGAAAAAAGTGGCCCGCGAGTCCCATCGTGGAAAAACCCAAACGGCAAAGCCGCGTAAAAAAGAAGGGCGGCTGCGCGAGTGGCACCGTATCGCGAAGGCAATAAAATTAGTAAGGTCTAGTGTGAGAAGATTTTTCAACAAACCCGTTGACGTTTTCATCAAAAACCAACTAGTAAGGCGTTGTTCAATTGCGGATGCCCATCCGCTCGGTGAGTGCGATTCACCCGAACAAAACACATACCCACGCTCTTAAACCACGTGTCCAAAAACCGCCCA
>JANMLS010000312.1:0-2120 GCA_031372675.1 Verrucomicrobiaceae bacterium | reverse complement strand
TGTTTAAAGTTACCATACCCACTTGAGTCGCACCCATTTTGCGACGCTCTGCGACCAGATCATCACGAGCGGCTTGCGCCCGAGCTTGATGCTGGCGCGGCCCGTGAGGTCTGGCCGCAGCAACGGGCGAAGCTCGGCGGGCACGGTGATATTTGGGAGCGTAAGGATGAAAGCGTTCTCCTTCATCGCGCTCTCGCGTTCATGCGGGTAGGCGAGCTGGCTGAGTTGCCCACGATCCTTGAACGGCGCGGAAAACTCATGCGTGTTGTGGCTGTAGAGAATGAAATCCACGGGCACGCCGCCTTTGCGTGCGTAGAGCGTTTCCACGCGCCCGATTTGCTTCTCATTCAAATGCACGAGCACATCCCAATCTTCCGTGGAACCGACGACTGCGAAATCCGCTCCGGCTTGCAAAAACAGCCCTTGCGAAAGCTCGATGTCCTTGGTCATCACCACGCCATCCAGAGGGCTGCGAAGCACTGCTGCGGCAATGTCCGCAAGCAGCTTACCCTCGGAAATTGCGAAGGCTTCCGCGCGTTTGTTGGCGATTTGCGCTTCAGCTTCGCGTCCATTTCCACGCTCGCGCTGCGCTTCCAAAAACGCGCTCAATTTCTGTTTGCGGACGTTTTCCAGCTCCGCATCGAGCTGCCGCGTGTCGAGCTTCGCGATTTCCTGCCCGGCCTTCACGCGGTCGCCTTCGCGCACTTGCACTCGCTCGACTCTGCCGCTGACTTCCGAGACGACTTTCATCCGCCTTTTCGGGACGAGTGTGCAGTCGCTCTCGACCTCCTCCATCCACGGGAAAAGCAGGATGCCCGCAATCAGCGTGATCCAGAAAACGAGTTTGAAAGTATTCCACGCGCGGCGCGTGCCGGTGAGTGCGCGCTTCAACTCGCGCAATCTCCGCGTGACGAACAGCGCCGGAAGCTCGTGGTAATCCATCGCGCCGCGCATCGCTTTGCCGGTGTTTGTAGCCAGCCACTCGCCGAGTCGGTGGCTTGCGGGAGCCTGCTTTGATCCAGCGGGAGCGTCGTAGCCGCCTTCGGTGGCGCTTTCGGAGAGCAGTGCGCCAATTACGGATTTATCCGAATCGAAAACCTGAATGATGAGCGCGGAACCCACCTGACTGCTTTCAAAATAAGCCAAATCCACAGCCTCCGTGCTGCCGTGCGGATGAATCACCAGCGCACGATCTGCATCCGGTTTTTCCGCGCCAGCCTCGGTGAGCGCGAGGAGTTCCTTGCGGTTCAAAGCGATGATCCAAGGCGAGAGCTGCGGCGGCTGTCCCTCTGGAACCGTCATGGGCAAAGGCTCGCGGGGCGTGTGAGCGTCCACAAAGGCCGTCATCGTTTTCACCATCGAGCTGCGGCGCTCCACGACTTCCTGCCCGGAAATCGCCATCATCTCCCAGCCTTTTCCGCGCAGACGCAGCACCGCGCACCGCTCGCTGCCGAGCAAATCGCGCGCGTAATTTGCCGCCAGTCGCGTGACTTCCAGCGGCTCCAGCGAGCCTGCGAGGTCGGTGGAAAATTTCAGCAAATGCTGAAGCCGCTGGCCTTCGAGCACGAGATTGCCGACCTGTCGCGATTGCAGATGCGTCTCCACATGCGCCGCAAGCTGCGTGAGAAATGTGGCAAATTCCGCGTAATTTTCGCGTGTGACGTAAGGCTGGAGCCAAATCTGCAAAACGCCCAGCACCTGATCCTTCAAAAACAGCGGCGCGTGGACAAACGGATACGGCGTGCGGTTTGGCGAGGCTTCCTGCGGCTGCTTTGCCTGCCCGCCCATCTGCGCAAGCTGCGCCTCCAGCGAACCGGGAGTCGCAGAGCTTTCGCCAGCCTTGGATTCTGCGGATAAAACGAGCGGCTTCTTCGTCTGCACCACCTCGCCGACTGCGCGAAGAAGCACGCCGCGCTGTTGCTCATCACTTTGGAAAAGCGAGGATGCCAGCTCCACTTCGGCGGCGAGTTGCAACTCGTGTTTGCCGTCCGCCGTCTTTTGCCCGACCAGCCTGCGCTGCTTGGCCTCGTCTCCTTGATGGCCTCCGTAATCCTCAGCGGAAATACCTGCATCATCCTCGCCAGCGAAAAAATGCCGCTGCCCGCCGTGACGTTTGCCGA
>JANMLS010000089.1:0-5938 GCA_031372675.1 Verrucomicrobiaceae bacterium | reverse complement strand
GTCTGTCGCCGTCACCGTGAGGGTGTTCGCCCCCGGCGTCGCATCTACAAACGCCTCGTATTCATTTGCTGCGTTCACCGTCGCAGAGACGCCGTTCACCGTCACAGTCGCGCGTTCGTTCAAATGCCCGGCCACGCGCAGTTTCCCGCCTCCGCTTTGTGTGGTGAGTTGATTTCGATTATTCGCCGCCCATTGTGTGAGCGCGAGGTTGCGCTGCGCACTCCGCCGGTTGCCCGCCTTGTCATAGCTGTAAGCATGGCGGTCCACCACCCCGCCTGCCCCTGTGAGCGTCGCAGTGGTGAGCTGCCCCGCCTTATCATACCCCAGCGCAAAGCTCGTCGTCGCCGCCCCAAGCTGCCGCGCCCAACTCGCAATCTGCCCCTCCGCATCATACGTGTAATCAAACTGGCTCACCACGCTTGCCGGATTCGCAGCCGCCGCCAGATGCTTGATTTGCTTGAGCCGATGGTCCGCCGATGCGGGGAAGTAATCAAACTGAGTGCGCGACCCGTTTGGCAAATCCACGCGGTCCAGCCGCTCCGTCTGCCCCAGATACACATAATCAAACACTCCCAGCGGCGAAGTCGTCGCATCCAACCGCCCGAGCGTATCAAAAGCCCACGCCACCAGATTCTCCGTCGTCCCCGCGCCGATATTGCGTGAAGCCGTTCGGCCCAGCGCATCATAGGTATATCGTGCTGTATCCGATGTGCCCGCCAGCGGGCCATCCACCGTCGCCACGCGCAAAGCCCCGAGAACCCCGGTGGAGTGATACGTGTGCGTCGTCGTGCCAATCCCATCGGTCATGGTCGCCAGCCTCGGATACACCGGGTCGTAGGTAAAAGACACATTTGCCGCCGGATTCACCGCCGCAGTATGGTTCACACCCGCGACCGTGCCATCCACATTGTAGCTCACGGTTTTTGTCTGCGATTTTGCATCCGTAATCGTCGCCAGCCTGCCGCTCAACGGCTGGAAGGTCATCGTCTCCGTGCGCCCGTCGGCATACACTTTTTCATACACGCGGCCTGCGACATCGTGCTTCCAAAAAGTCTCATTTCCCTCGCCGTCAAAGAGTTTTTTGAGGTCTCCGCAGCGGCACCATTCCAATAGCAATATGCGCCCCAGCGGATCCTCGACCCGGATCGGCTGCCGCAGAGTATTGTAATTTATTTTTGTGAGTCGCCCCAGCCGGTCGCGCGTCTGCGTAGGCTCCATCGCCGTGTAAGTGGTCTCCTCATACGTGCCATCGGGATATGTGACACGCTTGGGCCGATCCAGCGCATCGTATGTGAATGTAAGCACATGCCCTGCGCTATTGGTGCTGGTAAGCACCCGGTCAAACGCATCGTAGGTGAACGTCTGTGTGGCACCGGCGACCGGACCGGTAATGGTCTTTACACGTCCATAGCCATTCGCGGCGGGGTTTGCCTCGTAAGTGTAAGTGACAATTTGGTTGAGCGGATTCGTTATAGTGAGGATTTGCCCCTTTGAGTTCCATGTGAACGTCGTAATCTGCCCTGACGCATCGAATATCTTCCAAGGCAAATGCGGGGGATTCACCAGATTGTCATACTGTATTTCACTGAGCACATCGAGACCGGCTCCATTTTTCTGCCGGATATAACGCACATCAATTCCTCCCGCTGCATATTGAATGCTTGTTTCACGTCCGGCAGGGTCCGTAATTTTTGTGACATTCCCCAGGAAATTGTATTCCCGCCGAGTGATCTCCGTTATGCGGTTGCCATTTGCATCCTCCACCACGCGAGCTACTGCGCTCGGCAGTGAGAACGAGCCGAGATTGTTTGTTCCATATGTCTGCTGGCCGGGATAGTTCAAAAACACGCGGTTTTGCAGGGGCATTTTGATGCTCTCAGGAACGCCCACCGCGCGATCTGCTCCATCTACAGTGAGCCATTCGGTCGCCTCGGCCATTGCATAGTCGAGAGGGGCGCTCCACGCTTTTTTATCCCAGTAATAGCTATTTCTGGGAAATAACGATGTCTCAGCAGCGAAGCCGGATGCAGATGGAACGTCCAGTGCCGGATAAGTGGTGTGGCTATTCAGATAAAACTCTAGCCGCTCCTTGTCTCCGGCGGGGTCTGTCGCCTCCACCCAACGAATAAGACCATGATGCGCCTCGCTATTCTGCCCAAAGGTGAAATTTGTCGTACCATACGGAGTTGTAAGCGAATTTACAAAACCGGCGAAATCATAGCCGAATGATGAAGTGATTCCAATCGGGTCCACAATGCTTGCCAGCCGTTTTCCAAAACCAACCGTTACGTATGAAAATGTAGCTTCACGCAAAAACGGATCACGCACTTTTGAAACCAGATAAGGTGCCCCAGCCTCATTGTAAAATAACTCCATGAACGCGCCATCTGCTGCGATGATTTTTTTTAAGCGCGTCTCATACCCAAACATGCTGTCGTATTGAAGCGTGACTGTATTTCCCTGCGCATCCACGACCTGTGAAAGGAAGACTTTGCGATTCGGCCCTGTGGTGCCGATAGCCCGCGCGTACACTTCCTTTGAGCCATCTGGAAACTGCCGCTCATAGTGCCCGTCGGCAATTTTTGTGACCACCGTCTGATCATAACGAGAGGGTTGAGAATCTGCCATTACGGTTCTCGTTCCACCTCCGCCATAGTGAAAAATAAGCGGTGAACTACTAAGCGATGGATCGTCTTCCAGATAAGCCACCCAGCGGCATTCCCATAGCGGCCCGAAATTCGTGAAATTCATCGTCGCAGGCTGGTCCACTTCTTTCTGGTTATAGTTGACCTCAAAAAATAGCGATGGCCCCCACGGTGCATCATACCAAGACGGCGTGTCATTGATCGTAAGTCCAGCGAGCAATTCATGGAAACGATAGCCTGCCATCCCACATTCTCCTTCCTTGCCCCCCTTCTTTTTTGCGCAATCACCTGTCTCTCCAGTATCGCTGGAGCCTGTGTGTCCTTTACCAAATACAGTTCCACCCTCTTCCGCATTTACTGCTTTCCAACCTAAAGGCAGCGCACCAGCAGGAATAAGGCAATAGCCCGAAGCTTCATGATCCAGAGCTTCTACAGTCACTCGATGCTCACTGCCAAAAGTCGGGTCTTTCACCACATACTCGCCCTCAGCACCGGGCAAAAGTGCAGCATAGTGATCGAGCTTCCAATGGATAACACATGGCGTCACCACTGCTGCTCCGGGCTTGCGTTTTGCCATCTGCCATCCATTCAGTCCCGCAGTCGGTGCCATCGCCGCGACTTGTGCGAGAGAAAAACCTTCGGGAGGTGAAGCTACCGAATCCAGCCATGCGGACCCCGAGGAAGTCCCGGCATGGATCGCGCAGTTCATTACCGCATATGGACCGCACCGAAAAGCAACCTCCGGGTGCCCGTGCATGGCAGCAGCACCTTCGCCAGCACTGGCCAGCTTCGCTGCGGCGGACGCCTGTATGCCACGCGGAGTCAGTGCTTGAATTATGGCTTCGAGGTCTTCCTTTCGCCCCACCCGCGATAGCATCATGGCCACCTCCGCACCCGCAAGGTCGGCGATTTGCTTTGCCGCTGGGTTATCTTTGTTTGTGTCCCAGGTCGTCTGCCAGGCCATAAGTGCCTTTGAAAACCATCCGCGTGTGTAAGCGATATGCCCAAGATTCAGCCGCACGGAAGCAGCCCAAGGCGAATCGGGATTTTGCCTGAGAAACTTTTCCAACGCTGAAAAATCGTCCGGATTCGTGCGGGTTAAAAACGCATTCAGGGCTGCGGATACCGATTCGCGATCTGCGGCATTACTTTCACCAACGGGGATCAATGCTTCTCGAAATACGGCGCAATCTCTCAATTGGTCCTCCGAAGGAGCCTCTGGAATGTTATTCAAAACCACTGTCGCTACTGGTGGGGGGGAAATACGCGGCTGTGCCGCGAATGCAGAAAGTGCGAACAGCGGAATAAGTGCAAAGAGTTTCATAAAAAAGATAATTAAAGTTAGAGCGGGGTCGCTTCTTCAGGCGAATCGAGGAAAATAAGGGGAGCTGTCTCGTCCCACCGCGTCGGGTCCAGCGGAAATTCATCTAGCGCGTCGTTTAGTGGGTCCCCATCGGTATTCCAATTGTATGGATTAGTGCCCCTCGTGTATTCGCCAAGGTTATTTAACCCATCACCATCAGGGTCTTGGTCTTGCAAGCCCGCGACAATTGGATTGAAGTTGTAAGTTACTTCAAACCCGTCACCCATTCCGTCGTTATCAGTATCAACCATCAATGGATTTGTGCCTATGGTGAATTCTGCAAGGTTGTTTAGGCCATCGCCGTCAGAATCCACCGTTTGCTGTCCAGCCACAAGCGGGTCGAAATTGTAAGCCACTTCAAATCCATCGCCCAACCCATCGCCATCAGTATCTGCACTAAGCGGATTGGTGGGAGCGGGCGTGCCACTGACCATCCGCTGAAGCTCGGCAGCATTACCAATTCCATCGCCATCCGAATCCTCAAGCCCGTCCGGCGTTCCATCATTGTCGGTATCCGCAGAATCTGGATTGGTTTTGGTGTGGACCAGTTCCGTAGCATCGGGAATGCCGTCGCCATCCCGATCTCCATTATTTGAAAGGTCAAAATTGAAGAGAGCTTTCAACTGGCCGATGTTTGCCTCCGCAAAATCAACGTCATCCTGTGTTGCGGCTGTCCACGGATAATAATGCGTGGCGCTCGGCGGGACATACAAGCGGCCTGTTGCAGCAAGGCGATTATAGACCAAGCGCGCTACTTCTTTCATCTGCCCGATATTGACAATCGCATAGTCATCCACTTGCGGCGATGGGCTTGTCCATGTCCCCAAAAGTGCCGTCAATTCCGGGCCGGCACCTGCGCCCGGGATTGCATTCAAATGATCGATGAGGCGTTTAGTGAAGTGCTTCAACTGGCCTTGATTGGCTTTCGCAAAGTCATCGGCAGGTTGACCGTTGCTCTGCCACCATACTGGAAGCGCACCATGGCAAGGTGCCGCGAGGAGGCAGGCGGAAAGAAGCAGCGCTACGGTATGCGTCGGGAGTTTCATAATAGCGTTGTGCTAAATTAGCTTACGGCGTCGGACCGTTGGTGAAGGTGCCCATGCTCAGGTCGCCTCTGGCGGCTGTGCGTTTTTTTACCAGAGTGACATTCAGCGTGGGCTGCTTTGTGTTTGTCGTGTTTTCCTTGGAATCGAATGCGACATTGACCACCGACCCAGTCGCAGGTTTCAGGACAATGCCAAAGTTCGTCGTCGCTGGTGGGCCACCCAGCCATTCCTTCACAAGCAGTGTGATGTCTAGGCTAAAGAATTCATCAGCATTGGTCGTTTGCAATGTGAACGTGGTTTCAGGCACGCCTTCATCGGTTGGTTTATTGGTATTGGTTATCTCTGGAAGCACCGGAGGAGTAGTGGTTCCTGGTGCACCTGCTGCGCCATTCTTTCTACCCTCAAGCCATGGTCCAGTTACATTAAATACCGAGATTGCGCCTGCGGTCGTGACTGTTGCTGGATAAAGTCGGAGAACCGCTTTTTCTATGTCGTCCGGCTTTGTGCCAGCAGGAACAAAATTAGCGACGTTGAAATACAGATAGGACCACCGTACTGAAGATGCCAATCCACTGACATTGAGATTGACATGGATACCGTAGTTAAAAGTGGTTGAACTTGCTACAACCATCGCATCATCGGCAATTGGGACATCAATAGCAGATACGCTGAATGGTGCGAATGCTAATAATAGAGCGGAAATTTTCAGGTTGTTGAGTTTGATGCGTTTCATAGTGTTGTGTTGTTGTGTTGGTTTGGTTGTGTGAGTGTTTGGAAAAGAAGATTTTTACGGTGTGGGCGGCGTGGACGGATCTTCTTCGGATGGGCCGTGGCCGGCGTCTAGGATGATGCGGGCTTGTTTCCAGGCGGCGATGAAGAGGCGG
>JANMLS010000025.1:0-13171 GCA_031372675.1 Verrucomicrobiaceae bacterium | reverse complement strand
TGATGAACCGGGCACGGAGTCGTGGCATGTGCAGTTTTCCACGGGCGGACTTTCGATAAAGGAGGGCGCGTATGAAGTGAAGTTTCGCGCCAAAGCGCCGGTGGATGGGTCTATTTTCGTGGGGTTGCAGCAGAGTGCTTCGCCTTGGAAACTGCTGGGGTCTGCGAATGTGAATGTGGGGACGGAGTGGCGTGATGTGTCGGCAATTTTGAATATCTCAGCGGCGGAGGAAAAAGCGCGGCTGACGATTAGCGGGATGGGGCTGACGGAGGGGCATTTTGAGTTTTCGGATTTCTCGCTGAAGGCAGTAGGGGTGGATGGAGGCTTGCTGCGCGATGAAAAAGGGCGCGTGCCGATGGTGCGCAAGCGCGACCTTTCCCGCACGACGCTGGCGAAGCAGCGCGACTGGCAGGAATTCATTTGGGACACGGAGACGGTTTACTGGAACGGGATGCGCGATTTTTTGAAGAAGGAACTCGGCGTGCGCGCGCCTATCGTCGGGACGCAGGGAGCGTGGAGTCCGGGCCATGTGCAGGCGGGGATGGATGTGATTGATTCGCACGCTTACTGGCAGCATCCGAGCTTCGAGGGCGGCGATTGGAACCCGGAGAAATGGACGGTGAAAAACATCCCGATGGCAGGCGCAAAAGACGGCGGGACTTTGCCGGGACTGGCCGCGCAGCGTGTGGCGGGGAAGCCGTTCATCTGCACGGAATACAATCATCCCGCGCCCAATACCTACGGGGCCGAGACCGCACCACTCATCGCGGCGTTTGCAGCGCTACAGGATTGGGATGGGGTGTTCTTGTTTGCGTATTCGCACAACGACCAATGGCAGCAGGAGCACTTCGACAGCTTCTTCGACATCGCGAGGCATCCGGTGAAGATGGCGACGCTGCCTGCGGCGGCGGTGAGTTTTCGAAGGGGGGATTTCGATACCGAGTTGTTGCATCCAAAAGCGATTTCAATGGAACGAGGGGAAGCGATTGATCGGACATTGGAATTTGGTCCCAATTTCGCGTTCACTGCCCATTTCGGGGTGCCTCTAGTCGAAACTGTATTGGTTCCCACCGACTATCGAGTGACGTTCGATGCGGTGCAAAGCCCAGGATACCGTACTAGCTATGGAGGGAACCAGATTTTTGCCCCAGACTCATACAAGCCAGATTTCTTTTGGTGGCTAGATAAGCACTCCGTGGATTTATACGGGCGTGGCTCCATTGCGACGATTGGGAAAACATCCGCTGGTATTCCGATCGGCATTTACGGGACCGTCCCCTGGCGAACTCGACAGAACTGGATATGTCTCCAATGGACTGCGCTCGACCCGGCACCTGAATTGAGAGCAAGGCAAGGCAACGACTTCACCTCACAGTTTTCCGCTGCCAAACACATCCTCATCACCGCCACTGCCTCCATCGAAAACACGAACATGGGCTGGAAGAATGCGGAGAAGACGAGCGTGGGGCGAGATTGGGGGAAGCCGCCCGTTTTAGTAGAAGGCCCGGCGGCGACCATCGATCTGCCGGGCGGCGGGAAGTTCAAAGCCTGGGCGCTCGATGAACGCGGCCAGCGCCGCGAGGAAATCCCCGTCCGCGATGCGAAGCTGGAAATCGGCCCGCAATTCAAAACGCTGTGGTACGAGGTGGAGCGACAGTAAGCAGAGGGCATGGACATCGTATAAAAAGCCTGCCAATTCTCCGTCATGACAGTTCCGCAAAACACCATCGCCATCGTTTACGATTACGACCAGACGCTCTCTCCAAACTACATGCAGGACGAGGTGTTGTTTCCTGCATTCGGGATTGATCCGGCGAAGTTCTGGGCGCGCTGTCAGGCGCTCGTGCGCGATGAATTTTACGACAGCGAGCTGGCGTATCTCAAGGCGCTGCTCGATTGCCTCGACTTGGATCGCCCGACGAATGCACGGCTGCGGGAGCTGGGCGCAGGACTGAAGTTTTTCCCCGGCCTGCCGGATATGTTCGATGAGTTGAAAAACTCGCTGCTGCGCCCGGAGCATGTGGCGCTGGGGATCAAGGTGGAGCATTACATCATCAGCAGCGGGCTGAAGGCGCTCATTGATGGCTCGCGAATCGCGCCGTATATAAAGGCGGTGTTCGGCTGTGAGTTTGCGGAGGACAAGGCGGGGCTGATCACTTTTCCCAAGCGCGTCATCAGCCACACGCAAAAGACGCAGTTCCTTTTCCGCATCAATAAAGGGCTGCTGGACTACACGCAGGATGTGAACGACCACATGCCGCCGGATATGAGGCCGGTGCCTTTTGACCACATGATCTATGTCGGCGATGGCCCGACGGATGTGCCGTGCTTCACCGTCGTCCGGCAATACGGCGGGCACGCAATCGCGGTGTATAATCCGAGCGACGCCTCGCGAAACAGCTTCCGCAAATGTTTCCACCTCGTCGGCACCGCAGACCGCGTGCGGCACATCGCGCCTGCGGATTACCGCGCTGGAAGTCATCTGCGGCTGTTGCTGGAGCAAATGGCGTCGGAAATCGCCGACCGCATCGTCGTGCGCCGCCAGCGCGATTTGGAGGAAAATACGGTGCGCGCGCCGAAGCACTGAAAATGACGAATGACGAAGTCGGGCTATCGGCTATCTGAAATTGGCCAATCGCAAATAGCCAACTCGCTTGCGTTTCGTCATTCGTCATTTTCATCCCTCCTCTCTTTCTAATTCCGCGACTTGTACGGAATTATGTTACCGTAATTTTTTCCAACCATGAAACTCCGCCAAATCATCCTCGCAACTTCACTCATCCTCACCGCCGCTCATGCGGAAAACTGGCCGCAGTGGCGCGGGCCTGCGCTGAATGGAACTTCGCCGGAGAAAGGTCTGCCGGTGAAATTCAGCACGACCGAGGGCGTGAAGTGGTCGGCGGATTTGCCGGGCATCAGCGGCGCGACGCCGATTATCTGGGGCGACAAGATTTTTGTGATGACGCCCGACCCGCAGAAAGATCAGTGGCTCCTTTGCATCAGCCGTGCGGACGGGAAGACGCTCTGGAAGCAAAAGATCGCGGGCGGGATGCTCGATAAAGGACGCGGAAACAGCACCAGTCCTTCGCCCGTGACCGATGGCAAAACCGTGTGGGCGCTCGTCGGCACGGGGCAGCTTGCGGCTTTCGACATGGACGGCAAGCCGCTGTGGACGCGCGATCTCGGCAAGGACTACGGCACTTTTAACATCATGTGGGTCTATGGAAGTAGCCCGCTGCTTTTTGCCGGAAAGCTCTACGTGCAAGTGCTCCAGCGCTCGCCCGCAGATGGCGGCTACCCCGGCGTGACGGACAAGGGCGACCGCGAGAGCTACCTGCTCGCGCTCGAACCGGCGACCGGCAAGACCATTTGGAAACACGTCCGCCCGACGGATGCGGTGATGGAGAGCATGGAAAGCTACGCGACACCGATTCCGCACATCGTGAATGGCAAGGCGCAGCTTCTCATCGCGGGCGGCGATGTGCTCACCGGCCACGACCCGGAGACCGGCGCAGAGCTTTGGCGCGGCGCGGGCATCAACGGCAAGAAAGGCAAAGGCGGCGGCGAGTGGATGCGCGTAGTCCCCTCGCCTGTCAGCGCGGGCGAACTGGCGTTTGTCGCAGGCCCGAAGCAAAGCCCGGCTCTCGCGTTTAAGACGGATGGAAAAGGCGACATCACCGAGAGCGGAAAAGCGTGGGTTTTTGACGAAAGCAAGACTCCCGACTGCGCGACGCCAGCCTATCACAACGGCAAGCTCTACGTCTTCGACGGCGACAAGCATCACATGACTTTGCTCGACGTAAAAACCGGTGCGAAGATTTGGCAAAAGACCATCGAAGGCATTGATAAATCGAAGGGCAAAGAAGTCTTCCGCGCATCGCCCACGGTGGCCGATGGAAAAATCTACAACATCGGCGAGCGCGGCACCGTCGTCATTTTCGACGCGGAAACGGGCGAGCAACTCGCCATCATCCCGATGGGAAGCGGCGGGCTGGAAGGCGTCCGCAGCAGCATCGCGGTGAGCAGCGGCCAGCTTTTCATCCGCACGACGGACAAGCTGTTTTGCGTCGGGAAATAAGCGGCCTAGCGGTTCTTGCTTCCGCTTCCGCCGGTGCTGCTCGGATCAAATGAGAGCGGCACTTTTACATCGGGGAGGTCTTTGAGGGTGAAGGTGAGGACGACTCCGTAATCATCCTGGCCGCTGCTGCCGGAGCGGTTGTTGCGGCTCACGAAGCCGAAGCTGGCTATCCAGCTCGAAAGGTCGCGATGGATTTCGTAGCGCTGGCTTTCGAGGAAGCTGTCTTTGATTTCGTAATACTCGCGGAAGGAGAAGCCCCAGTTTTCGTTGAAGCGGATGTAGCCGCCGAAATCGAGCAGCGAGCTGTCCTGGAAAAGCAGGTTGTCGTTGATGTAGCGGTGGCCGATGCCGACTTGCACGTTCTCGTTCACCATGAAATTGGCGCGTGAGTTCACCTCGGTGAATCCTTTGTCGAAAATCGGGAGCTGCGAATCCACGGTGAGGCTCACCCACGAGAGCGGCTGCCAGCGAAGGCGGTTCACGAGATTCGAGACTTGGCCGGGGTCGGGATCGAGGCCGAAGTCGGGGGAATTAAAGCGGTAGTCCAAGTAGGTATTCATCTCCAGCCAGTTGATCGTCGCGTTGTCGCGCCGCGTCTGGAGTCGGTTGCGGATTCCGAGGCGCACGACGTTCCAGCTATCGAGCGAGTCAATGGTGTTGAAAGCGGGGAAATCAATGTGCGGAAGCTGCGTGGAGCGTTGAAAGCGGTCGAACTTCAGGATGTCGCGCCCATCCTCGCCGGTGTGGACGAAGCTGAAATTCGCATACGGCTGCACGACGTGGCGCAGGCCATCCAGACCGAGTCTGCGGCTTTGCACATCCTCAAAGGCCCGCGATGCTTTGTAGGAAACTTCCAGCCCGGCATTTAGCACGGGGCGGAAAACGCTGCCTTCTTTTTCCAGCTTGCGCAGCGCCGTGCGTGCTTCCGCTTTTGCCGGGTCGGTGATGCGCTCGCCGGTGAGCGGGTCGTAGGAATTGAGCGCGCCGCTTTCCGAATACCACGTCCCGCGAACGCCGATGCGCGGGATCACGGAGAGCCAGCCGAAGTAGGTGTTTGGGAAGCTGACTTGGTGGAAGGTATCCAGCCGGTTTGCGTTAAAGTCCTGGAAGACGGAGCCGTTTGCAAAATTGCGGTTCAGGTGTGCATACGAAGTCTCGCCTTCATAAAAAAGCCGCGTGCCGAAAAGCGGTTGCCTCGTGATGTCGAGCGCGAGTTCCGGGAGCCGCTCGGTGCCGTCGAAGAAGTCGTTGATCTGCTTTCTTGCGAGGAATGTGAGCGAGTAATCGTCGCCGAGTCGGACGAGCGAGAGCGCGTTATCCGGTTGTGGATTCAGGCGAAATTCTCCCTCGTAAAAATCCTGCATAAAGCGCGGGTCGGAGAGTTTTGTGATGTCCACCTGCGCGTAGATGTCTTCGGTAAAATACTGCTTCGCTTGAAAGGAAACGCGGTAGCGCTCGGGGTCAATTGGCTCGCGATTGAGGGCGGTGCGATTCAGCCCCGGATTCGCGTCTTCCATGAAGTAGGAGCGGAAGCGCCCCCAGCTTTCCTTCCTCTCGCCGTCCTCCCATTCCGTCTCGAATCCGAAGGCCGGGCCGCGCTCGCTGCGCAAATCCAGCCGCACTTCGCCGCTCATCGTCTCGCTCATGGGGAACGTGTATTTCGAGTGAATATATGCGCCCCACACCGAGCTGTAACCGGGCGTGATGGTGAAGCCGTTTTGCTTGTTCAGCGATTGATAGACGTAGGGGAACCAAAAGATCGGCGTCTCGCCGATATACAGCTTCACGTCGCGCATGATGATGCGGTCGTTGGGATAAATCCGCACCTTCCGCGAGCGCATACTCCAATCGGGCCGCCCCGAATCGCTCGTGGTAAAAGTCCCGTCTTTCACGATGTAGCCGTTCGTTCCGGGGATGTTTGCAAACGACGCGCCCGAAAACATAAACGGCTGCGCCTCACCGCGAATATCGGCAGCGGTGATGTCCTTCGTCTCCAGATTGTAAACCGCGCGCTCCGCAGTCACCAACCGCCCCTCGCGATAAATACGCACGTAGCCCGACACGATGATGTCGCGCGTCGTCTGGTTCATCTGCGCGTAGTCGCAGTAAATCGTCGTCGAGCCGTAGGCAATGTGGACATCGCCCTCCGCAGTCATCGTATTCTTTTCCACGGAGCGGTTCATTTTCTGCCCGGAAAACTTCAGCCCGATGTCCTCAAACGAAACATCCGCATCGGCATCCCCGCGAATATCAGGCACCTGAGCGACCGCAGGAATCACAGAGCACAAGGCGGCGAGGATGATGGCGTGTTTTTTCATCTGGAAAACTAACGCCGTGATAACCGCCCGCCGCTTGCGTGCGCAATTCCGAATCTCGATATTTCGCGGGTTCATCAAATGTGGGAAGCCGCCCGTAGTGGGACATGAAAGGACTAAAGGGACTGAAAGGACGCCGTCCTTATTGTCCCTTTATAAAGACGCCTACCCAGCCACCATCACCGCTGATACAGCGGCACATAATGCCACGGCATCGCGAGGATGCTCACGAAACAAGCCGTCGCATACACCGGACCGACTTCATTTTCCTGCCAATAACAAAGCTCCCCGCTGCGCAGCACCGAAGGCACGAGCACCTGTTTCATATAGTCGTACCACTTCTGCCAAGTCTCTCCGCCGATCATATACTGCGCTGGCCCCGCGTAGTTCGAGCCATACGTCCAGTGCCGCCGGTCAAATCGCTGGTCAAAAAGAAACTTGCTGCCCTTTGGCACCAGCGGGTCTTCGTACAGGCCGCAGACTTGAAGCGAGTAAATCGCCGCCGCCGTCCGCGCATAACCCGCGCCCCAGCCGCCCGCCTGATACGCGAAACCGCCGCTCTCGCCCACGGCGCAGCGCTTCACATAATCCACCGCATCATCAATCGTCTGCTGCGGCACCGCGATTCCGCCATTTTTCGCGGCTCGCAGCGCGACGACTTGCAGCACTGTCACCGAAATATCCGCATCGCCCGGCTTTGGCTGGTAGCGCCAGCCGCCCTTGTGCCTGCCTTGCTCACTTTGCGAAGTGATGATCAATTGGATCACGCGATTCAGCTTCTCACGCATCCCCGGATGCCGCGTCTCGCCGTAAAGCTCCGCCAGCGCAATCGAGGCGAAGCCGTGGTTGTACATATACTTCCCGCCATCCACTCCACGGAACTGCCCGTCCGCACCGATGCTATCGAGCAGGAAGTCCATCCCGCCTTTCACCTGCTTCGCAAACTCGCCCTGCTCCGGCAGATTCCCCGCCGCCATGTAAGCCATGAGCACATACCCCGTCATCGCCACCGGATGCTCATTGCGCCGCCCCTCCGCCGCGCTCCACGAGCCATTCGCCTGCTGCTTCGTAGCCAGCCAGCGCAGGCCGCCTTGGATGATTTGCTCCGTCGCCGAATCCACCACTACGGTATCTTTCGTAGCCACGACCGGCTTCACCTCCTGCGCAAAAGCAGACGCCGCCATCGCAAAAAGCGCAATCAGTTTGGAGCGAATCATGGGCAGGAAAATGACGTTCAACCTCCCAACTCACAACCTTCAACTACACGCCCGCCAAAAAAATTCCCGCCGAATGGCGGCTCTATGAGCATGAGCCATTGGCCTTCTGTGCGCTTGCCTGAATTGGAACGCCTAGTATCGTTTTCGATTATGCCTACGGTAGCACTTCAAGCCCACTACGACGGCGAGCACATCGTTCTCGATGAGCCGTATAACCTGCCCGCGAATGCCAGTCTAATGGTGACACTGCTTCCTTCCTCGTCCGACACGGATTCCGAGGATGTCTGGCTCCGTGCGGTGGCGACCAGCGATGCTTTTGCGTTTCTCGCCGACCACGCCGAAGACATTTACACGGCAGCCGATGGCGAGCCGTTCCGCGATGCGGTATAGAGTTGTTCTGGTTCCTTTCCCGTTCGACGACCTTTCCGGCAACAAGGTCAGGCCAGCGGTATGCCTCACTAATGCGGTCGGCCCAAATCGTCATGTTGTGCTCGCATTCATCACCAGCACCGTGCCGCCCAGACTGGAACCAACCGACGTAATGCTCGAACCCGGAAGTGCAGACTTTGCCCGTGCTGGTTTGCGAGTTCGCTCGGCATTGCGCTTGCATCGCATAGTGACGATTTCTGCCACCATTATTCAGCGGCAGTTGGGCGTCCTGACACCTAGCCTCCAAGCTCAGGTCCAGCAAAGGATACGCACACTCTTCGCCCTATGACCGGCTATCCTAAACAGCCGTAGTGCTTCCGTAGTCATTAACCACGATTCGCTATAGAGCAGTGCGTCGGTTGAAATACCGATAACTCATCCGCGATAACGCGCTGGCGGCGGGGATGCGGCGCGGCTACATCTGCGGCATGAATTGCAACGACCCCGCATTCCTCTCTCTAGGCATTGAAGCGCAACAGGCCGTCACGCGCCGCACATTCCTCTCGCGTTCGGCGGGCGGCATCGGGCTGGCGGCGCTCGGCTCGCTTTTCGGCACTTCTGCTTCCGCAGCCGCTGCGCCTAATTTCCAGCACCACGCGCCCAAGGCAAAGCGGATCATTTATCTTTTCCAAAGCGGCGCACCTTCGCAGATGGACCTCTTCGATCCGAAGCCGGCGATGGAAAAAAGACGCGGCGAGGATTTGCCGGCGGACATTCGCAAGGGCCAGCGACTCACGACAATGACTTCCGGGCAATCGAAGTTCCCCGTCGCGCCGAGCATTTTCAAATTTGGCCAGCACGGGAAAAGCGGCGCGTGGTTCAGCGAGCTGATGCCGCACATGAGCAAGCACGCGGACGAATGGGCAATCATCCGCTCCATGCACACCGAGGCGATCAATCACGACCCGGCCATCACCTTTATGCAAACCGGCTCGCAGCTCGCAGGCAGGCCGAGCATCGGCTCTTGGGTCGGCTACGGACTCGGCAGCGAGAACCGCGATTTGCCCGCCTACGTGGTGCTCACATCCTTTGGCAGCGGGCGTCCCGACGACCAGCCGCTCTACGACCGCCTGTGGAGCGCAGGCTTTTTGTCCTCGAAGCATCAGGGCGTAAAATTCCGCAACACAGGCGACCGCGTCCTCTATCTTTCCAACCCGCCCGGCATGGATGCCGAGACGCGCCGTGGCACGCTCGATGAACTTGCCGCTTTGAACCAAACGCGCTTTCAAGCCGTGGGCGACCCGGAGATTCAAGCCCGCATCGCGCAGTATGAAATGGCGTTCAAAATGCAATCCAGCGTGCCTGATTTGCTGGATATTTCCAAAGAGCCGCAGGCCATTCTCGACATGTACGGCCCCGATGTGAAGCGCCCCGGCAGCTACGCCTCGAACTGCCTCCTCGCCCGCCGACTCGCCGAGCGCGACGTGCGATTTGTGCAGCTCTTCCACATGGGCTGGGACCACCACGGCGGTCTCCCCAACGCGCTGAAAGGCCAGTGCAAAGACACCGACCAGGCCACCGCCGCGCTGCTCACAGACTTAAAACAACGTGGTCTGCTCGACGACACACTCATCGTGTGGGGCGGCGAATTTGGCCGCACGATCTACTCACAAGGCGCACTCACCGAGACGAATTACGGACGCGACCACCACCCGCGCTGCTTCACCATCCTCATGGCTGGCGCGGGCGTAAAAAAAGGCGTCACCTTCGGCGCGACCGACGATTTCTGCTACAACATCGTGGAAAATCCCGTCCACGTCCACGACCTCAACGCCACCATCCTGCACCTCATGGGCATGGACCACGAACGCCTCACCTACCGCTTCCAAGGCCGCGACTTCCGCCTCACCGATGTGCATGGTCACATCGTGAAGCAAGTGCTGGCGTAGTTTTCAGTTTAACCGCGAAAGAACGCAAAGAACGCGAAAGAAGCTTTCAGCCAAAGTTCATTCTTTGTGCTCCTTGCGTTCTTTGCGGTTAAATCAACCGCGCTTTTAGGCTCACACGCCCACTCGCGGGCACAGCCCGGCGATTTCGCACGAGGCGCAATCGGGCTTGCGGGCGGCGCAGCGGCGGCGTCCGTGCCAGATGATCCAATGGCTGAAGAGCGCCCAGTTTTTCTGCGGGATGAGGCGCATGAGGTCTTCTTCGATTTTCTCCGGCGTCTTCTCCCGCGTGAGTCCGAGCCGCGTGGAAAGGCGCAAGACGTGCGTATCCACGACGACGCCCACGTTGATGCCGAAAACATTTCCAAGCACCACATTCGCAGTTTTTCTGCCCACTCCCGCAAGCGCGGTGAGCGCGTCCATTTCCGCCGGGACTTCTCCGCCGTGCTTCTCCACGAGCGCGGCACAGCAGGTTTTGATGTTCTTTGCCTTGCTGCGAAAAAAGCCCGTCGTCTTCACCAAATCCTCAAGCTGCTCGATGGGCAGCGCGACGTAATCGGCAGCGTTTTTGCACACGCGAAATAGCTCCTTCGTCACAATGTTCACGCGCTTGTCGGTGCATTGCGCGCTGAGAATCGTGGCGACGAGAAGCTCCAGCGGAGTCGTGTAATCCAGCTCGCAATGCGCGTCTGGATACGTTGCCGCCAATCCTTCGCAGATCAAACGGGCGCGTTCTGCGCGTTGCGACGCGGATTCGCGGGGCATAAATCGCAGCGCTTATTTCTTGGGCGCAGAAGCCTCAAGCGCCTTCGCCCTGTTCAGCGCATCTTGCGCACGAGGATCATCGGGGAATCTCTTGTGCAACTCTTTGTAGTATTTGGCCGCGTTCTCGCGCTTCTTCTCGCGCAGTTCATCGCGCTTTTTCTCCTGCTTCTCCGCTTCGCTCGGTTCCTTACAACCGGCTGCGGCAAACGCGAGGGCGGCGGCGATAATGGTGGCTGCAAATCTGGACATTGAGAATCGGGTGTTGGACGGAGTGTGGTTTGTTTTGGTCATTGCGCTGCGGGTGCCAAGTTATTTTTTCTAGCTCGCCGGAGTTGCAGCAGGAGCGGCTGGTGCCGCATTATCCTTGGGCGGAGCTTCCTTCGGTGGAGTTTCTTTTTGCGGACGCTTTGCATTGAGCTGCTCCATGAATTTTTTCCGCTCATCGGCGAGCATCACAGGAAGCTCTTTCTTCGCCTGTTTTTCGAGCAAGTTCGAGCCACGCCAAAGCCCCTCAGCAGCCATGTCCGGCACGCTTTCGTAGCGCACGTGAATCTTGATGTAGTTATCTATCGCGCTGTCGTAATCCTTCTCCAGTTCCTGCACACGCGCCACGAGTAGCAGCGCACGCGCGGGAAGCTCGAAGGTCTTGTGTTGGATTTTGAAGACTTCTTGCAGACGCGGAATGAAGTCTGCCTCCAGCTTTCCCTCATCCACCTTCGCGCGGATGATGCCGTAGTCTGCCTCCAGCACTTTGCTCGATTTCGGGAACTTGGTCTTCAGCTCATTAAAGAGCGCACCGGCTTCCGCTATCTTCGCTTGCGCCTCCAAGACCTTGCCCTGCCAGAAAAGCGAAGTCGCCTGCGGGTCCTGCATTTCTTTCGGATAATCCGCAGCCAGCTTTGCCGCGATTTCATTCACCTTGTCGTATTTCTTTTCCGCGAGCAGACCGTCCATGTAGCGGTCGAGATCGTCAGAGGTGAACTTCACGTCGGCCTTGTAGCCATCATTCATCGCACGCATCGCCTCGGTGCGGTTTTTGTCCCAAATCACCGCGCCGAGCGCAAAAAGCACATTGCTGCGGACGGATTGCTTGCTGTCGTACTTGGCTGCGAGGTCTTTGAAGTAAGTAGCGACCGTCGCGGCGTTGTTGGTGTCCGCAGCGGTGCGAGCTTTCTGGACTTCCACGAGCTTCTCCAAGCCTTCGCCGACTCGATTCAGCTCCGAAGGTTGATCTGCGTATTTATCGAGAATCACCTCCACGGCCTTCGTGGCATTATCCACAGCCTCCTGCCAAATGAGCTTTTCCTCGCCAGACATAACCGCGAAGTTTTTGCGCGGAATCACTCCGATCCACTTCACCGCAATCTTCACGAGTGCCTGGTCGCCGCGCTTGAGCTTGAGGTCTTTTTTCAGTTCGTAGTCCACAAACTCCATGAGCTTCTTGCTCCCCGAACGTGTATTTTCCAGCATGTTCGGGCCTTTCCCCGCCGGTCCAGGCTGGGCAAACATGATCTCCGCCTGATTGTTGAATGCGTAATAAACATTCTCGTGCTCCGGGTAGGCTTTCACGAACTGGTCCATCAACTCCGCGCACTTGGGGTAATCCTTGCGCTCATTGTAGATATTGAAACGCTGGAAATACGTCCCCGGCGCTGGCTCCGAGTCCGGGTATTTTTCCGCGAGTTTTTCCCACGCTGTGATTGCCGCGTCTTTCTGCCCGGTGCCATCGAGACACTTGCCGAGCAGGTATTGCGCGACCGTGACATTCTTCGCAGTGCTGGGGCTTTTGCCGCCGCCGCCGTAGCTATTGACGTATTTTTCAAGCAGCGGAATCGCCGCCTTGGAATCCTTGCCGGATTGAATCTGCGCGACCGCAAACTCGGCGTCTTCCTTCAGCGGGGAAGCCGGATATTTTTGGATAAAGAGATCATACGCAGCGATTGCCTTATCAGCCAGCGCTGGGTCCACTTTCTCGCGAGCCATCGCATCGGAAATCGTGGCGCGAGTGTATTCCAGCGAGGCAGCAGTGTCGTCGTTTGTGCTTCCGGGGTTTTCGAGCTTCTTTTTCTCAAGAGCCTCGATTGCCTTGGTGAGAGCCTCCTGCGCTTTTTCATACTCGCCGAGCTTCGTGAGCGCCGCAGCAAGGATGCCGTTTGCATCGCCCACAAAACGCCAGTTCGTGTAATCGGTCATGCCTTCGTTCACGACGGCGATGGCCTTTTCCATGTTTTCTTTCTTTTCGGAGTCGATCAGCAGCTTCGCGACGACCAGCGGAAGATTGTCACCATTTGCATTGCTCTTAAATTTCGCGCGGAACTCTTCGTAACCAGCGAGAGTTTTTTCGAGGTTGTTTTGCTCCGCATAAGTGAGCGTCAACATCGATGCGACTTGCGGCGGGGCGTCCACGTCACCCTTCAACAACTCTGTCTGCCCTGCGAGGTAGCGGAGCTGCGTGCGGGATTCATCCGGCTTTTTCAAAAA
>JANMLS010000010.1:0-7767 GCA_031372675.1 Verrucomicrobiaceae bacterium | reverse complement strand
ATGCCGGTCTTCAGCGTCTTCGTCACCGGGTCGCCGAATTCATCCACGGTCTTCCGTGTTTCGATGCGTCCGGCGATGATGAACCACAGGATGAGGAATGCGCCGAGGCCGATGAGTGGCAGCAGTACGCTATCGAGCTTATACTTTTTGAAGAAATTCATGGTCTTGTTGGTCTTGGTTCTTCACGCAGCGCGTCAGCCTTTCAGCGTCTTCACCGCGAAGCCTGTGGCGTAGGCTTCGGGATCGCTCTTCGGGTCAAACTTCCCTCCATCGAAGAACGTCTCGGCACTGTCGTCGGCCACGCGGTCGGTGACGCCGATTTCCTTCATCGCTTCGGCGTAAATGTCGCCGCGCATCACTTGCTTCGCCACGCCTTCGTAGTCCGGCGCACCTTCCGTGAAGCCCCAGCGACGGAGCTGCGTGAGCCACCATTTTGCAAATTTCGCCTGCGGGAAATTCGCGTTGCGGTCGCTGAATGTCATGTAGAGCGGGTCTTTGAATTTGCGCCCGTCGCCCATGATGTATTTGCCCTGCAAGCGGCCCAGAATCGTCTCCGGCGGGCAATTGATATACGTCGCGGCGCTCACGATCTTCGCGGCTTCCTCGCGGTTTTCCATCTTGTCGAGCCACACGCTCGCCTCGTGCATCGCTTTGAGCGCGGCTTTCACGGTCTTCGGATTTTTGCCCGCAAACTCTTCGGTGAACGCGCAAACTTTTTCCGGGTGATCCTTCCAAATTCCCTGCGTCGTGATTGCGGTAAAACCAATCTCCTCCGCGATGGCGCGCGCGTTCCAAGGCTCGCCGACGCAGTAGCCGTCCATCTTGCCGACCTTCATGTTCGCGACCATCTGTGGCGGCGGAATTGTGATGAGCGAAATATCCGCATTTGCGCCTGAGGCGTCTCCGGGATTGATGCCGCCCGCCGCGAGCCAGTAGCGCAGCCACATCGCGTGAGTGCCGGGCGGAAAAGTCATCGCAAAAGTCATCGGCGTGCCGCTGGCTTTCGCGGCATCGGCGAGCGGTTTTAGCGCCTTGGGATCATCGGCGACTTTGCCGATGAGTTCTTTTTTCAAAGTAATCGCCTGTCCGTTGCGATTCATGATCCACGGCACGACCATCGGTTTTTTCGGCGCACCGCCGAGGCCCATCGTGCTCGCGATAGGCATCCCCAGCAGCATGTGCGTGGCTTGCACATCGCCATTTCCGAGCGAATCGCGAATCGCCGCCCAGCTTGCGCCTTTTGCCACGGTCGAGTTGATACCGTATTTTTTGTACAACCCTTTCTCGTGTGCGATGACGATGCTGGAGCAATCCGTCAGCGCGATGATGCCAAATTTCAGGTCCGCAGTCTCCGGCGCATCGCTTGCAAATGCGCTGCCCGCCCAGCCTGCGGGCAAGCCTGCGAGCAGTGATGCCGCTGTGGTGCGATGAATGAATGAACGACGGGTGAGCTTGGGTTCTGTGTGCTGAATCATGTAGTCGCCGCCCCATTAGCCCGCACCGTGCCAGTTCGTGATTTTTGAAAAATCCGCCACACGAAAAGAATTGGATGGAATGATGAATGCCATTCATGCAGATGCGGAGACGTTTTGCGCAAAGGTTCTCACGCGGAACGTGCTGTGGCTCCTGCTCCGCAAAACCGTAGTGAGCGGGAGCAAAATTTGTGTCTGCAAATTTGCCGCAATCCATTTTGCCGCCGCTGGAATTGTTGTTGTTCTATCAGCGTGTTCATTTTTAACCACGCGCTGATCTTCGCGGGGCAGCGCAAGTCCACTCACGAAAATCTCTCGGTGGAAATACGCCGCGAGCCTCTCGCTCTAATTGCCCACTTCGTTCAAAATGATTGCGCCTTCCGCGACCACACGCTCACCGACCGTGGCTCTTACCTCGAACTGCCATAGCCCGCCCATGCCGCCGGTTTTTCTCGCGTAAAGATGGATGATTTCATCCGGCAATGCTGCGCTGGGGAACTTCATCGAACGAATCGCCGAGAGCAAAAACGACGCGCCTTCCCGCGATGCTGCGATGCCCGCAGTCTGCGCGAGGGCTTCTGCGAGAATCACGCCGGGCACGATGGGCTTGCCGGGGAAATGACCTGCAAAAAACGGTGTACTGCGTGGAAAGCATTTCCTCGCCTGTGCTGATTCACCGGGAGTGAGCGCGGTGATTTCATCAATGAAAATGAACGGCTCCCGATGCGGAAGCCCGAGTGCGATGGGATCAGTCATATTCGAGGCCGCGAAGTCAGGATGCTTTCCCAGCGCACTGCAAGCGCACACTCACGGCATCGAAAGAATGCGCTGCTCGAAGACCACAAACTCCTCGCAAGTGATCAAATCCCTCGCGAGCAGATCGCGAATCACTGTGAGCCGGTCCGCCTTCGACAACTTCCCACGAACCGCCTGCCAGTGCGCGATGATCGCTCCCACGCTACACAAAACGCCGACCCACGCCGCAGTCAGCATATTGCCCAGATTTTGCTCAAAGTAAGAAACCACTCCGCCGACGATCAAAACCAGCGGGATCACTCCATAAATCCACTTCCGCCAAGGTCGCTTCGGCGCGTCGAACAAATGCTCCAGATGCTCCGCTTTGGAAAATGCGTAGTCTTCATCCGTCACCATCCCGCCGCGCCAGACTTCGTGAAGCTCCTGCAACCAGACGACAAAATGCGTCACGGATTTCTTTCCGGTCGCGGGATGTTGTGCGTTGGAGGTTACTTGGTTCACTCGGCTGTGTTGTTCGGGCATCTGCATTAGCCGATCCCGTGCCCGCAGCGCGTCTCCATCAGAAAAGCGTTCCCTTTTTCCCGCAGCTTCGGAAATCTGCGCTTTATGAACATCAGCATCTTCGGCCTTGGATACGTCGGCACCGTCGTCGCGGGTTGCTTCGCAAAAGCGGGGCATCGCGTCATCGGCGTGGATACCGAGCAGACCAAAGTGGACCTCATCAACTCCGGTCGCTCGCCAATCATCGAGGCGGAAATCGAATCGCTCCTCGCTGCGGGCATCGCCGCCGGGACTGTCTCCGCCACCATCAGCGCAGCCGACGCGGTCGCCAGCTCCGAGCTTTCCCTCCTCTGCGTGGGCACGCCCAGCCAGCCGAGCGGCGAACTCGACCTCACCTATATCCGCCGCGTTTGCGAAGACATCGGTGCAATTTTGCGCAGCAAAGAAAAACGGCACGTCGTCGTCGTCCGCAGCACCGTGCTGCCCGGCACCATTCGCGATGTCGTCATCCCTGCGCTGGAAAAAACTTCCGGCAAAGTGTTTGACCGCGATTTTGGTGTGGTGATGAACCCGGAGTTCCTCCGCGAAGGTACTGCGGTCGCCGATTTTTACGCGCCGCCGAAGACCGTCATCGGCTCCCAAAACCGCACCGACGGTGAACTCGTCGCCTCGCTTTACCACGGCATCGCCGCGCCGCTCATCCACACCGCCATCGAAGTCGCCGAGACCGTCAAATACTGCGACAACATCTTCCACGCGCTGAAGATTACTTTTGGCAACGAAGTCGGCGCACTTTGCAAAGCCATCGGCGTGGATAGCTACGAAGTCATGCGCATCTTCTGCCAGGACACGAAGCTGAACCTCTCGCCCGCTTACTTGAAGCCCGGCTTCGCATACGGCGGCTCCTGTCTGCCGAAAGACCTTCGCGCTCTCACATGGCTCGCACGCTCGCGCGACGTCGAGATTCCCATGCTCGCCCACATCGCTCCGAGCAACGACGCGCAAATCCGCAACGCACTCCGCCTCATCACCGCCGACGGAAAAAAGCGCATCGCCGTCCTCGGCTTCGCATTCAAAGGCGGCACCGACGACCTCCGCGAATCTCCCATCGTCACCGTCATCGAAGCACTGCTTGGAAAAGGCTGCGACCTCCGCCTTTTCGATCCCTTTGTGAACACCGCCCGCCTCGTCGGCGCGAACCGCCGCTACATCGAGCAACACATCCCCCACATCGCAAAACTCATGGTCGCCACCGCCGAAGAAGCCGTCGCCGGAGCCGACACCATCCTCATCGGCAACATCAACCCCGCCTACGCCGAAACCCTCGCCGCCCTCACCGCCGGGCAGCGAGTCATTGACCTCACCAGCTCCGGCAAACTCCCGATCACCCCGGCGAAATACGAACGCCTCGCGGGATAGTGCCGCGAGCGAAGTCTCGCACTTTTCCGTTTCCCTTTTCGCACGGGTGCGCTTTGCTCCGCGCACATTTTCTTTATGGCAAAAACGATCACCAGCCCTGTCTTTGTAGTCCGCGACAATATAGACACCGACCAAATCATCCCCGCGCAGTATCTCACGCTCGTGCCCACGAAGCAGGATGAATACGAGAAGCTCGGGAGCTTTGCGCTCATCGGACTTCCAGACGACCAATACCCGCAAAAATTCATCACCGAAGGCACGATGAAAACGCCCTACAAAATCGTAATCGCAGGGCGCAATTTCGGCTGCGGTAGTTCGCGCGAGCACGCGCCCATCGCGATGGGTGCCGCCGACTGCGAGGCTGTCGTCGCGGAATCTTACGCACGCATTTTCTTCCGCAACTGCATCGCGACGGGTGAACTTTATCCCTGCGAAGTGAGCGAGCGTCTTTGCGACATCGTGAAGACCGGCGACATCGCCACGCTCGATCTCGAAGCCGCGACGCTCACCGTCGGCGACCGCACTTGGTCGCTGAAGCCACTCGGCGAAGTCATCCCCGTGGTAGATGCGGGCGGCGTATTTAATTACGCACGCCAAACAGGAATGCTCCCCGCAGCGCAAGCCTGAGTCGGTCGTTGCACTTTGCAAATCGGCATTGTCTTCCCATGCGCCGTTCCGTAACGCTCGCTACGCATGTTTCGCCGACTGGCGCCCATCTACTCCATCCTCGTCATCCTGGCCGGCCTCACGCTTCTTCGTGAGGCTGCCGTCGGACCGTTCGCGCCGTTGGAGAGGATGTGGCACGAATGGCTTCAGCGATATGCACCTCAGCCCGCCACGCCCGGCCCGGTGACGCTCGTGGAGATAAACGACGCGACGCTCGAAAAACATCCGTGGCCGTGGGGACCGGAGGATTTCTCGCTCTTTTTCCACGCATCGCTTCCCTTTCAGCCGCCGCTTTTGATTGTGGAAAGTCCGCTCGATTTCGAGCGCGGCGCATTTTCTGCAAAGGAGCGGCAGCCGATGTATGAGAGTATGCTGATGGACCAGATTCATCGCGCACCGAGGCTGATTCTCGGCGGCAAACTCGGCTGGTCGCAGGATGCACAGAGCGTCCCCGAAGTGCAGCCGATGCCCGCCGTCCGCCGCGTGAAAGGCGACATCGGAGCCATCCCGGAGTTCACCATCGTGGAAGCGTGGGCGCGTGAAGAATACAGGCTCTCCTCGGTTCCCGGCTGGATGAACATCCCGGAAACCAACCCTCCCTCCGCAAGCATCCCGCTCGTGCTTCGCTATCGCGGGCAGGTCGTGCCGACGCTCGTTTTGCAAAGCGTGATGCTACTGGAAAAACTCACGCCCGACGAAATCGAAATTGTCCCCGGCTCCCACATCCTCGCTGGCGAAAATATCCGCATCCCCATAGACGCATCGGGCCGCATGGCGGTGAATCTCAGCGCACCATTTCACCGCGCAAACTTCGACGATTTCATCCTCACACGCCAGCAACTCGACACCGCTGCCGAGCCGCTGCTCTCGCCTGTTCTTTTCAAAAATAAAGCGCTCTTTCTCAGCCGCACCGACTCCGCGACGGCAGGACTCACGCTGCAAAACGGACGCAAAATCCCCGGCGGAGAAGTCGCCGCCGCCGCGCTCTCCACGATCTACGCAAAAGCGTGGCACCAGCGCGTGGGTGCATGGTTTGATTGGGCGCTCATCGGCCTGCTCGCATTCGTGAGCATGTGGTTTCAGCGGCTCAAATGGTGGGCCGCGCTGCTCGCCTGTATCGTGCTCGCAGGCGGCTACACGCTGCTCGCAGTCTGGGCTGCCGGGGCAAAGCTCACGCTGCTTCCGGGAATGCTCCCGCTTGGGATGATTGATCTCATCCTGCTTATTCGCTTCGCGCTACCGAAAAAGCTGCGCACCCTCCTTTTCTAAACCCAAAACCCATGAAATTCACCAACCTCACCGGCGTCATAGACATCGGCTCAAACTGCTACCTCCTCGAAGCCGCCGGAAAACGCCTCATGCTCGACACCGGCTCCCACCCAAAACGCGAGGGCACCGAGGCCCTCCCGCGCCTCGAACTCGTCGCCGACGGCTCGGTGGATGCCATCGTCATGTCGCACGCGCACCAAGACCACATCGGCGCGCTCCCCGTCGCCATGCGCCGCCACCCCGATGCGCCCGTTCTCATGACCGAGGCCACCAAGCACATCGGCGAAACCATGCTGCACAACTCCGTGAACGTCATGCTCGCGGAGAAAAACGAGCGCGACGTTCCCGGCTACCCGCTCTTTACCCATCGCGAAATTGACATGGGCTTCCGCCGCTGGAAATCCGTCCCCCTCAACACCTGCTTCGACCTCGCGGGCCACCGCGTCAGTCCCGCAGAGCAAAGCCCCTTCAGCATGGAGTTCTTCGACGCCGGCCACATCCTCGGCTCCGTCGGCACTCTCATTCGCGCGGAGGGAAAGAACGTATTTTACAGCGGCGACGTGCAGTTTGAAGACCAGACCATCTCCCGCGCAGCGCGCTTCCCCGAGTTCGACAAAGAGCCGTGCGACGTGATGATCATGGAGAGCACACGCGGCGACACACCCAAGCTCCCCGGCTTCACCCGCGAGGGCGAAATGGAACGCCTCGCCGCCGACATCCGCCGCGTCTTCGAGCGCGGTGGCTGCGTCATGGTCCCGCTATTCGCGCTTGGAAAAACGCAGGAATTTCTCGCCATGTTCGACGCGCTCTGCAAACGCGGCAGCCTTCCGAAATGCCCCATCTTCATCGGCGGCCTCGGCGCAAAACTCACCGAGACCTACGACAAACTCTCCCACAAATCCGCGCGTCACCTCCCCGACCTCGACCTCATGGACGACGTCGCCCCCTTCGTCATCGGCGGCCCAAACGCCTACGAAATCCAAGTCCGCCCGCGCCGCATCTTCGCCCTCAGCAGCGGCATGATGATGCCCAAGACCCTCTCCAACACCGTCGCCCGCAAATTCCTCTCGCGCCCCGAAAACGCCATCTTCTTCATCGGCTACGCAGACCCCGATTCCCCCGGCGGAAAACTCCGCGCCGCAAAGACCGGCGACATCATCAGCCTCAGCCCCGAGCACGCCGCCGAGCCAGTCCTCTGCGAAATCGGCACCTACAACTTCAGCGCCCACGCCACCCGCGAATCCATCGTGGACTACATCGTCCGCGTGAAGCCCAAAAAACTCATCCTCGTCCACGGCGACCCCGCCGCCATCGGCACCCTCACCGGCATCATCCGCCCCCTGCTCCCCAAGACAGAAATCATCGTCCCCGTCCCCGGCGTGACGTTTGAGCTGTAGGGCGAAGCCGTGGAGTGCTGGAACTTGTTCCAGCCGTGGCCTGCGGGACTTGTCACGCAAAGAGCCGTGGCAACGGCTACCGTGTTTGCGAGCGAGGCTCGGCGCGACAAGTCGCTTGAGTGACTGCGGCGACAAGTCGCACGCAGTCCACGGCGCGTTGCGCACAGCGCCGTGGAGTGCTGGAACTTGTTCCAGCCGTGGCCTGCGGGACTTGTCACGCAAAGAGCCGTGGCAACGGCTACCGTGTTTGCGAGCGAGGCTCGGCGCGACAAGTCGCTTGAGTGACG
>JANMLS010000397.1:0-4649 GCA_031372675.1 Verrucomicrobiaceae bacterium | reverse complement strand
TCAGATCAAAGCGATCTGGGCCAAGACGAAATCGCTCGGCCTCCGCCTCCACATGGACGGCGCGCGCTTTGCAAACGCCGTCGCCAGCCTCGGCTGCACGCCCAAGGAAATCACCTGGCAGGCCGGAGTGGACATCCTGTGCTTTGGGGGAACGAAGCAGGGCATCGCAGTCGGGGAAGCTGTCGTCTTTTTCAACCGCGAACTTGCCCGCGAATTCGAGTGGCGCTGCAAACAAGCCGGACAGCTCGCGAGTAAAATGCGGTTCCTCAGCGCGAGCTGGGTCGGCATGTTGCGCGACGGCGCATGGCTCCGCCACGCCACCCACGCCAACGCCATGGCCGCCCGCATGGAGGCTGCCATCCGCGACTTCCCCGGCGTGAAGCTCCTCTTCCCGCGCCAGACCAATGCTGTCTTCGCCGAACTCCCACTCGCCGCCGCCGAAAAGCTCCGCGCCAAAGGCTGGCTCTTCTACAGCTTCATCGGTGCAGGCGGCAGCCGCCTCATGTGCTCATGGGACACGCAGCCGGAGGACGTCGATGCGCTCGCGGGGGATTTGAAGGCGGCGCTGGAGTCGAATTGCCAAGTTTCGTAATGAGCCCGACAAACGAGGAAATCGCTAAGACATACCTGAACTACTGCCGGTTAGCTTGGGCAGAGGGAGATTTCTTTGAACTAGTGTATGATCATCCAGCGGGCGCATGGGAGGTGATGATCCACATTGCCGAAAATGCCGGAAGTCCCGATGTCGAAGAGCTAATCGCCGCCGGCCCATTCAAAATATTTATCATCAAGCACGGCGAAGAATATATCGCGGAGATATGCGATCAGGCGCGAGAAAGTGCTGCTTTTTTGAGAATTTTGCGCGGCGTCCGTGGAATCGAATCGCTCCCTCCCGCTGTCCGCAATCGTTTGAAGAAAATTTTGTAGCGGCGATGGATTAAATCATATGCAAGAGGAGCAGCGTTCCAGCGAAGAAATCATCCGTGAGTTTCGTGCTTCGGGATGCGATTAGGAGCACTCTCAGGGCATTTCCGAGGTATATCTTCGCGACTGTGGGGCGGAGTTTGGGGCGGAGCAATAAAACTCTCTGCTGCTCTCAAAATCCCCTGCGGAAAACAGGCTCCATCTCCGGGGCTTCGGCGAAGGCTTTGGGGGTGATCATGATGCGGTCGAGCGGGAGTCTGCCGTTTTCGATGGGGAAACAGGGTCAGGCGAGGAAAAAGAAATAAATTACGTCATAAGTTGGCATCGGCTACTCGTCTTCTACGTCTCAGCAGAACGCGCAGCGCAAATATCTTCGTCGCAGCAATCGGGAGAATCGTGTGCTACGCAGTAGCGCAGGTCGGCGAATAAATTCGCCGTTCCTTTACGCGCAATTACTCCAATTGCAATCAGCCGAGCTTTCCGTGCAGTTTTGCTGCTAGAAGTTCCACGATTTTGGAATCAGGGACGCGCTCGAAGACTTCGCTGAGAAATCCGAAAGTGACGAGTTGCTGCGCAACGCGACGCGGGATTCCACGGCTTTGGAAATAGAAAATTTCCTCATCGTCGAGTGCGCCGCTGGTAGCGCCGTGAGTGCAGCGGACATCATCGGCTTCGATTTCCAGTCCCGGAGCGCTGTTCGCCTCGGCTTCGTCGGAAAGCATCAGGTTGCGGACTTTTTGATAAGCATCTGTCTTGTGCGCACCCTCGTCCACGCGGATGAGGCCGGTGAAGATGGTGCGGGCTGTGTCGTTGAGCGCGTTCTTATAGAGCAGGTCGCTCGTGGCGTTGGGCGCTTCGTGGATTTGCAGCGTGCGTTGGTCGAAGATTTGCGAGCCTTCTGCGGTGTTCACGCTGAGCATGTCGCTGCGTCCGCCGGGGCCGCGCAGCCGCGAGACGGCCTCATCGCGGACTCGTGCGCCGCCGAGATTCAGGCGAAGCGCGAGCACGCTGGCGTCGCGTGCCACGGTCGTGTTGTTCATGTGAAACGCGAGGGTGTTGCGATTCCATTCCTGCACGGCGACGTAGGTGACCTTCGCGCCAGCGGCGGTGGCGATGTCGTTCACGCCGCAGACGAAGCCGGGGCACTCCGAGGCGCTGGCAAAGTAGTCGATGACGGTCACTTTCGCGTTCTCCTCCGCGACGATGAGCGTGTGCGGAAAGAGGCTGGCATTTTCCCCACTCAGCCAATGGTAAGTCTCCACGGGCAGCGCGATTTCCACGCCACGCGGGACGTAAAGAAACATCCCGCCGCGCACCTGCGAAGCGTGCAGCGCGGCAAATTTGCCAGAGCCGATGCGCGTCTCTTCGCGCATGAAATACTTGGCGACGAGTTCAGGATGCTCGGCAATCGCTTGCTCCAGCGGCAGCCAAAGCACGCCTTTCGCATTGAGCGAATCGCCGTGAAAATGCCGCGACAGCAGCCGGTCGTTGGCAAAAGTCATCTGCCCGCTCGTGTGTTCGAGGCCGATGCTCATATTCACGAGCATTGTCTGTGTGGCATCGCTCACCGCTTCGGCGCGGCCATAGCGCGAGATGTCGAGCGTGCGCGTATCGGCAAAACGCCACGCTTCATCTGTGCGCTTGGGCATCGGCAGCGAGGTGAATTTTTCCCACGCCGCCTGCTGCGTTGCGCGGAAAGGCTCGGGGTGGTTTGCGAAGTCGGGGCCGGTTGTATTCACGCTTTCGTTTGCTGGATGTTCAGTTGTTTCGAGCACAGTCATTTAGCCGACGCTTCCTTCCATTTCGAGGTCAATGAGCCGCTTCAATTCCACGCTGTATTCCATTGGGAATTGGCGCACGAGGTCGTTCACGAAACCGTTCACCGAGAGGCTCATCGCCTGCGCTTCCGTGAGGCCGCGTGACATCATGTAAAAGATTTGCTCTTCGGAAATCTGTGAGACGCTGGCTTCGTGCTGCGACGAGTTGCCGGTGCCGCGCACGGTGATGGCGGGATACGTGTCGGTGCGCGAAGTCGGGTTGATCAAAAGCGCGTCGCACTCGGTGTTGTTCTTGCAGCCCTTGAGGTGTTTCGGGATGTGGACGAGGCCGCGATACGTCGAGCGTCCGCTGCCGAGGCTGATGCTTTTGCTGACGATGTTTGAAGTCGTCTCGTCCGCAGCGTGGATCATTTTTGCGCCGGTATCCTGATGCTGCCCGTCGCCTGCCAGCGCGATGGAGATGACCTCGCCGCGAGCCTTGCGGCCTTTCAGCACGACGCCGGGATACTTCATCGTGAGCCGTGAGCCGATGTTGCAATCGATCCATTTTACCTCCGCTTCCTCGTGCGCGATGGCGCGTTTGGTCACGAGGTTGAAGACTTTGTTCGACCAGTTTTGCACGGTCACGTATTGGATTTTTGCGCCCTTCATCGCGACGAGTTCGACGACTGCGGAGTGCAGCGTCGCCGTCTCAAATTTCGGCGCGGTGCAGCCTTCCATATACATCACTTCGCTGCCCTCGTCGGCGATGATGAGCGTGCGCTCAAACTGCCCGAAGTTCTCCGCATTGATGCGGAAATACGCTTGCAGCGGGTGCCGCACTTTCACGCCCGGCGGGATGTAAATAAACGAGCCACCGCTAAACACCGCGCTGTTTAGCGCACTGAATTTGTTGTCGCCCGTCGGGATGACTTTCCCGAACCACTTCTTAAAAAGCTCAGGATGCTTGATAAGCCCTTCCGTCGAGCCGGTGAAGATCACGCCTTGGTCCGCGACCGCCGCCTTGATGTTGGAATACACCGCCTCCGAGTCAAACTGCGCCTCCACGCCCGCGAGAAACTTGCGCTCCTGCTCAGGAATCCCGAGCCGCTCAAAAGTCTTCTTCACATCATCCGGCACATCCTCCCAAGAGCGAGTCGGGCGCTTCGCATTCGCCAAATAATAGCGGATGTTTTGAAAGACGATGTTCTCCAAATCGTGCGAAGCCCAATGCGTCGGCATCGGCTTCGCGAGAAACGTATCGAGCGCCTTGTGGCGAAACTCGCGAATCCAATCCGGCTCATTTTTCACCGTCGCGATGTAATCAATCGTGTCATGCGAAAGCCCCGTCCCCGCGTCAAATTCATGCGATTCAGGATAAACGAAATCGCCCCGCGAACGGTCAATGTCGAGTTGTGTGGCAGGGGCGTCGAGAAGTTCAGTGCTCATAAAGATAGTTGGGTGAAAAGTTTTTCGGTTTGGGCTAAAAGATACGCGGCTTCGGCTTCGCTCAGTTCCGGCAGCTCCTCGCCGGGATAGCGGTTCGCGGAGGTGAATGGTTCCATCGCCGCTAAGTCCGTTGCGAACGGTGATAAATCCAGCCCGCGCTCGAATGCCGCGTCGGTGAGTTCCGCGAGAGTGCGTGTGCGCGGCAGTTTCCATCCGCGAGCGATCAGCCAGCCTTTTAGTGCATTCTCCGCTGCATTCCGGCATGACTCCGCAAGCCACTGCGGGTCGCAATTCGTCCGCCGCGCCCGGCTTAAATCATCCGTCGCACGGAGGAACCATGTCTCCGGCGCGATTGGGATCCCTGAGTGCCGCAAGGCTTTGGAGTGCGGGGGCTTGATCCCGCTTTTCCTTTCACGGGATTGCGCGTGGGGTTTGGAGAAAATGTGAGAGGCCGAACTGCGCCTCACCGTAGTCCTACTCACTTCGCCCGTTCCGCCGAAAGTTAAAGCGGGGTCAAGC
>JANMLS010000395.1:0-7606 GCA_031372675.1 Verrucomicrobiaceae bacterium | reverse complement strand
TCAGATCAAAGCGATCTGGGCCAAGACGAAATCGCTCGGCCTCCGCCTCCACATGGACGGCGCGCGCTTTGCAAACGCCGTCGCCAGCCTCGGCTGCACGCCCAAGGAAATCACCTGGCAGGCCGGAGTGGACATCCTGTGTTTTGGCGGAACGAAGCAGGGCATCGCAGTCGGGGAAGCCGTCGTCTTTTTCAACCGCGAGCTTGCCCGCGAGTTCGAGTGGCGCTGCAAACAAGCCGGCCAACTCGCCAGCAAAATGCGGTTCCTCAGCGCAAGCTGGGTCGGCATGTTGCGCGATGGCGCATGGCTCCGTCACGCCACTCACGCCAACGCAATGGCTGCCCGCATGGAAGCCGCCGTGCGCGATCTGCCCGGTGTAAAAATCCTCTTCCCCCGCCAAGCCAACGCCGTCTTCGCAGAAATCCCGCTCGCCGCCGCAGAAGCACTCCGCGCGAAAGGCTGGCTCTTTTACAGCTTCATCGGCGCAGGCGGCAGCCGCCTCATGTGTTCGTGGGACACGCAGCCGGAGGATGTGGATGCGTTTGCGGGGGATTTGAAAGCGGCGCTGGGTTAGATTCATTCCGAACGCCGCGATTGAAGATGAAAAAGCGCATCTTCCTGTGCGCATGGCAAGCCAGTCGTAGCTCACGCCGCCCTCGGCGTGATTGAAGCACACGCAAAGCGTCACATTTTGTCCGTATGCGATGCCGGGAGATTTGCGCTTCGCGTGAGAAGTGTTCACGCCGTGGGCGGCGTGAGCTACGGCGAGCGAGCAGACCGCTGACAATTATGTTATTTATGGAAATTATGGATTCGTGGCACGCCCGTAGCTTTATTGTTTTTTATGATAACCCTTTCTCGAATGAGCGAAATAGATGGCGAGCATGACACAGCCGATGCAAGCGCCGTGGTTGCAAACCCGAAGTGCTTTGCGGTGACTATTTTTACTCAGCACTACCGCGAGGTGCGCGATTTTTATGTCGATATTCTCAATGCCCGCGTGTCCACGGAAAAGCAGGACCGCATCTGCGAGTTGGAGTTAGGCGGTGTGCCGCTTTGCTTGAAGGCTTGTGAGCACGGGGAACTCGTGAGTTATTTCCATCTCCACCTTGTGCTAAAGCATCAGGATGCTGTGCTGGGCGAGCTTCGCCGCCGGGGCATCATCGTCACCTCCGTGGGCAGGTATAATAATTTCCGCGACCCCGAAGGCCGCGTCATCAAGCTCAGCGAAGACCGCGTGAACGTGAGTTGAGCATCAATTTGGCAGGGCAGATGGGTAATGTGATTACCTGTCTGCTCTGTGAAGATTTGGGCGTGCATTCGTACGCCTGCCGCAGGGTGGGGCACAAGTTGGTTGGGCTAATTAACAGTGCTCCCCCTGCGGATTCTTATTTTGTGGCGGCAGCGAGTGTCTGCCGGGCGCGCATCAGGCGGATGGCCACATTGCCAGCGGCAAGTCCTGTGCGGGTGGCGATTTCCGAATTGGAATAGCCGAGCGTGTAGCGCATTTCCACGAGTGTGCGCACATCCGGTGTGAGCGTCTCGATGAGTTCGCGAGCCATGGCGATTGCGTGGTTTTGTTTTACGAAATCCACTCGCGCAGCTTCCAGCGCTTGTTGTTCTTCCTGAGTTTCGCCGAGAGGCACTTCCGCTTTTCTGGAAATGCTACGCCAGCGGTCGAGGCTCACATGTTTTGCGATGGAAGCGATCCACGAGGAAAGGCAGCGCCCGATTTCAAAGTTTCCGAGCGATTGGAAAACGCGCGACATCGTGTCCTGTGTCGCATCTTCGATCATCCAAGGTCGCAGAAATGAGCGACTGCACACATGGCGGACGAGCGGGAGGTATTTTTCGTAGAGCCACGCGGCGGCGGTTTCGTCGGCAAAATCGAGCCATGCGTGAACTGCGGTGGCATCGGTGAAGTCGGTTGATTGCGACCCGGTGGAATCGAATGAAAGTTCCTGAATCATGGTGTTACCTCGATTGACCGTTTGGTTGTTTTGGGAAGCGCGTTTTCCATTCGCTGCCGGAGTCTGCCGCGACGCGCACTGAACCGCGCTGGCCGGGGCTGCGTGCCATATCCAGTCCGGTTGCGGGCTGGAGTTTCGCGGGGGTGAGGCCGGTCGGAGTTGGCAGCGGCGCATTAGCCAGAGCGCTTGTTTGGAGGCCGGCTGCAAGGAGTGTGATTGCGATGGTTTTCATGGGTTTTCTTTTGTTGGACGGAACCTCGCACACGATTGTTAAGAATTCATCGGGAGTAGTATGAAGATTTGTTAAGAAGCGGTAATTTTGCCGGAACTTGGCAACTCGCGCACCACGGCGTAGGGTGCCGGACATGATGAAAAGGATCGCCGCATTTCTCTCTCTGACTGTCTCCCTCGCAGCGCAGCAAAATCTGCCGGAACCAAGACCGGTAGAGAATCCCAAGGCGATACCGGGCGACACGATTCCTGCACTGAAAGCGACGCCGCCCGCAGCACTGCCACCGCCAAAGCCCGTCGCACAAGAAAGCATGACGCCGCAGGAAGCAGCGGACGTGATCGGCGAGGATGAGCTGAAAGGGATCATCGAAACACTGCGGGCAACTTACGTGCGCCCGGCAGAACTCGAAGAGCCAGCGCTCTCCCGCGCAAGGCTGCATGGGCTTTTACAGCGCATGGGGAATGGAGCGCGTATTTTTTCCGGCCCTTCGCAGGCTTCGGCGGAGGTGCAGCCGTTTCGTGCGACGATGCTGCCAAATGACATCGCCTACATCCGCATCGGCGCACTCGGGCCGGATGCGGTGGCGAATCTCGATGTGACGCTGGAAGCCTACAAAAAGCCGCCGGGCGCACTGGTGCTGGATTTGAGGGCGACTCCACCGCACGCGGACTTCGAGCAGGCGGCGGAAGTCTGCCGCCGTTTTTGCCCGAAAGGACGCATCCTTTTCTCCATCAAACGCACACGCGCAAATGACGAGGAAGTGCTCACATCGCGCATGGACCCGCTCTATCGCGGGCCGCTCGTGGTGCTCGTGGATGGAGATACTTCGGGTTCCGGCGAGGTCATTGCCGCAGTGCTTCGCACGCATCTCGGCGCTTACATTATCGGGAATCAGACGAAGGGTGAGGCTGCGCAGTTTGAGGAGATCGCGCTGGATAAAGGCCGCGTCCTAAAAGTCGCCGTGGGCGAAGTCACGCTGCCCGATGCCACGCCGGTTTTCCCCGGCGGATTGCGGCCAGACCTCGTCGTAGATGTGGCGCAGGAAAAAACGGATGAATATCTTTTTGCGGCGATGCAGGAGCAAGACCTCGCGGCCTTTGTCACCGAGAAGGAACGCGCACGGATGAATGAGGCGGCGCTGGTCGCGGGGACGAATCCTGAGACAGACGCAGCCATCGAAGCACAGCGTAATAAAGCCGCTGGCAAACTGCCCAAGCCGCATCTGCGCGATGTCGCCTTGCAGCGCGCTGTGGACTACGTCACCGCCGTCCGTATCACGGAATCCGCAGGCAAAAAATAAGCCGGGCTAAGCCCCGAATTTCCGCACCCATCGCTCTACTGCGCTGCGGGCTTCGTTGAAAAGTGTGACGCTCTTTGTGCTGCGAAATTTTATCCGCGCCATCTCACCATCTGCCAGCGGTGCAGCTTGCGCAGGCAGCCGGATGGTTGCGGAAAAATGAGGGTCAATGAGTTCGTATTTCTCCGCCTCCGCGCTTGCGGATTCGGCGCGGCGGACTGGCAGCGGACCATTTGCAGGAGCGGTGAGTGCGCGGTGCGGAATCGTGCGCGTGGCCTCGCCTGCGAATCGCTCCAGTTGCGCGGTGAAGAAGGCGCTGCGGCCTTCGATGCGCACTTGCACAGGCTGCCCGAGCGCGGCGCGAAAGTGTGGCTCGGCTTCCTGCGCGACGGCGATTTTGATCTCACGGCCTTCCGCTTCGCCGATTCGCAAAATCTCTGCGCCGGGCTTCATGAAGATACCGGGTAAATTCGGGAGCATCCGGCTGCTCGCGCGGCCTGCAATCGGAGCGTGGATTTTTAGCGTGGCGAGAAATGCGGAGTTTTCCACGACCGCTTTGCGTAGGCTGTCCACACGCGAAATCTCTGTCTGGTAAGCGGCGACATCGTCGCGGGAAAAGGCGTGCCGCGCCCGCTGCTCCTGCGCTTCCAGCTCCCGCCGCAGGCGCTCCAGCCCAGCGGTCGCTTCATCATTGCGCAACTCGACAAGCAGCGTCCCCTCCGCCACCACGTCGCCATCGCGGACATGCACGCGCTCGACAAAACCGGCGCACTCAGCGCGGATGATTCGTGTGTCGGCAAACTCGACGACGCCCGGTGCGACGACGGTTTTCCGGTAGGGGAAAAAGATGGCCGTAGCGATCAGTGCAGCCGCCAGAGCTACGCGGAGGGCCATGCCGCGCACGCTTCCATTTCCCGAAATGTTTCGCAAAAAACCCACGAGCGGCATCGCCATCCACACGGTCCCGGCCATCACCGCAAACAGCAAGCCGCCGCCTTTGAACAACGCGCTCGCAGCGAGGAGCAGCCCGGCGAGGACTAGGATTTGCCAGAACCAGGAGAGCACGCCGTAGAGCGCGATGATGCCATCTTCGCGAGTGCGTGGGAGCGAAGGCCGCAGCCCTTTCGCGCCTGTGAGCAGCCAGCCGGCGACACGCTGAAACCATGTGCGCGAGCGGGTCGCGAGATTTGGCACGCCGATCAAGTCGCTGAGAATATAGTAGCCATCGAAGCGCATGAGCGGATTTGCGTTGAAGAATAGCGTGAACAAACTGCCGGTGATGATCGTGTTGTGGAGCACGGTGGCGAGGCGTCCGTCGGGCGTGTTGCTCCACCAGAGCGCGGCAAGCCCGGCGATGAAAAGCTCCACGTACATCCCGGCGCACGCGACCATGATGCGCCGCCATTTTGAGGCGATGCCGATGCTGGCAGTCGCATCCACGTAGCCCATCGGGATAAAGAGCACGAGGATCGCGCCAAACTCGCGGACCTTTGCGCCGAAGTAGCGGCAGTACACGCCGTGCCCGATTTCGTGCAGCACTTTGAGAAACGCCCAGACAAGGCCGAGCCACAGCCAGTTATCGCGGGAAAGAACGAGGTCGAAGCCGCGCCGAAAACGACTCCATTCCATCGCGATCTGCGTCACGCCGAATCCGACGACCAGCAGCCAGACAATGAAGCCGCCCATGCCGAGAATCGGGCGGGACCACTCCGCGAGCTTTGCAAAGAAGCGGTCGGGCCGCCCGATGGGGATGCGCACGAGCAGGGGATTCAGCCATGTCGCCGCGCTTTTGAGCGCACGTTGATTTTGCTCCGTGTCCGTCTTTGCGCGGGCGCTTTCGACGGTGAGTAGATGCTGATCTTTGAGCCACCGCAGCATTTGCAGCGATTCGTGCTCGGAGTAGGTGTCGCCTTTCGAGTCCCGCGCGAGCCGCGATAAAATGGCCGCGACGGTTTGCGTTCCGTCGAGCGATTGGAAAAAGCGGTATTCGTTAAAACCCACGCGGTGAAATTTTGAAGCCGCCGCGTCCTCAATCACGCAGACGCGCTCGCCGCCGTGCTCTTGCACAGAAAACGCCAAATCTTCGCGCAGCTTTGGGCGCAGGGATTCGAGTTCGCGGACGGAGTAATTCACTCACACACCCATGCCCGCGCGCTGTTTCAAAAGCGAACTGGAAATTGGTTGTCTGGGCAGACTGTTTGGATACCTTGCGGATAGCGACTTCGCGAGTGCGTGTTGAGTTGCTTGAGGTCGTGATTTTTTGAGCAGATTTGGAAATAGAACCACACACCCACTACGCCCATGAAAAAGAAGAAACAAACAATGCGCTCACTGGGCTACGCCGCTTTCACCCTCGCTGCCACATTGCCTCCCGCTCATGCGGCGGTGATCTACTGGGATCCAAATAGCAGCGGCAGTTTTGGAACCATCAATAATACGACGACTTGGACGCCCAATTTGAACATTGTGTGGACCCTCAGCAATACGGGTGGAAGTGGCCGACTCCAGAATTACACGACGAGTTTGAATGAAGATTGCAACTGGGGCGGACCCACGGCGGCGCTTGGCGGGGGAACTGTTCCCGTGGGCACTGTGAATGCGAGGACGCTAAGTTTTAATACGATTAACGGATCGGGAACGGTGACGCTTGCGGGTGGGACGATTACTTTGGCGGCGGCGACGAGCATCACGGTGAATAACACCTTCAACACAATTTCCTCCACGCTGGCAGGCGCGGCTACGAGCCTCACCAAGCTGGGGACGGGAAATTTGATTCTCTCCGGCGCGAGCACTTACACGGGCGCGACGATTGTTTCCGCTGGCACGCTTACTTTGAGCAACAGTCTCGCAATCGGCAGCAGCGTGCTGGATACGGCGAGCAGCATCGTGGGCACGGGCACGAGCGGTTTGAAAAGCACGGTGAGCAGCCTGACTGTGGGCGGATTGTCGGGGAACAAGAATTTGGCCACGCTTTTTACGACGACTTCGGGCGGCTACGATCTGGTTTCAAATCTCACGCTGAACATCGGCGTAGGGGCGACGCGGACTTATTCCGCCAGCATCGGTGATGGCGCGGCGGGCATGAATTTTATCAAAACCGGATTGGGAACTCAGGTGTTTGCAGGCGCGAATACTTTTACGGGATCGACGACTGTAAATGGAGGCACTCTCACGCTCGACTACACCGTGGAAAACAACAGCAAGCTCGCGGATGGCGCGGTGCTCATCCTCGGCACTGGCACGGTCGTCATCATCGGCGGCACGCATGAAGAAGCAGTCGGCTCGACGCTCCTCACCGGCGCGGCATCCATCATGGGCACTCCCGGTTTTGCGAAGCTCGCAATGAATGGAATCTCCGGCACTGGCACGGTGAATTTTAACGCGGGAAATATCGCGACCACTACCAATGCGAATGACCTCAGCGGAATCCTCGGAGTCTATGCGACCATCGGCGAATTGGATTGGGCGGCGAATGATGGGAGTGGGAATATCGTGACTTACTCGGCCTACACGGACGTGGATGCGCAAGGCCCTGCGGCGACGATTGCAGATGCTCCCGCTACCAATATCCGGTTCTTTGCAGACGGGACGGGCGGCAACGTCGAGCTTGGCTCCTCGCTGACGACGGTGAACACGCTTCTGCAAAGCAACGTCAGCTTTGCGCCCGTCGTCAATTCCGCAGGTAAAACGCTGGCGACTACCGGCATCATGATCAGCAGCGGTGCGCAATCGCTCACCATCGGCGCAGCGGCAAGCGATGGGAGCCTGAGAACAACAATCAGCGGCGGCACACTGGTGCTGAATAATTACAGCGCGGGAGCGGTCCTCACCATCAATGCGAGCATCCCTGACAATGTGACCGCATCCGGGCTAACCAAGGCTGGCGCAGGCTCCGTGGTGCTCGCCGGGGCGAATACTTATACCGGCGAAACGGTGATTGGCAGCGGGACTCTGGTCCTCAGCGGCTCGCTTTCTGGCTCGAATGTTTCGCTCACGGGAAGCGCCACGCTCGACCAGCCCGCGACGGGTTCCATCGGCGGCGGGGCAAGCATCACACACGCCAGCAGCGGGACTTCCACACTCGCAGGCACGAACACTTACACCGGC
>JANMLS010000368.1:0-11475 GCA_031372675.1 Verrucomicrobiaceae bacterium | reverse complement strand
TCGGGCCTCAAGGGCATGTCCGGCCTCGCGACCGGCGACATCCGCGACCTCATCGACGCCTCGGCAAAAGGCAACGCCGACGCCACCATCGCGCTCGATGTCTTCGTCGCCGCGATCCGCAAGTATATCGGCCAGTTCCTCGTCGAATTGAACGGCGCGGACGTGCTCATCTTCACCGCCGGCATCGCCGAAAACAACCCAGTGCTCCGCGAAAAAATCTGCGCGAACCTCGACTTCTGCGGCCTCGAACTGGACGCGGACGCCAACGCGAAAACCCGCGCGACAGAAGCCATCATCTCGACGCCCCGCTCGAAAATCGAAGTGCGCGTCATCCCCACGAACGAAGAAATCATCATCGCCCGCAACGCCTGGGCCAAGCTCTCATCCCATAACTAAGAACCAACCGAGTTCGCATTACGCGGCTCTCAACTATCAACCCTCAACTCTCAACTAATCCTATGGCACAACAAGCAATCGGAATGATCGAAACCCGCGGACTCGTCGCACTCGTCGAGGCGACTGACGCGATGCTCAAATCGGCCAACGTCGAACTCGTCGGCCCCATCACCCAGGTCGGCAACGCGATGGTGACCGTCTGCGTCACCGGCGACGTCGCCGCCGTCAAAGCCGCGACCGAAGCCGGCAAGACCGCCGCGCAATCCCTCGGCGAAATCGTTAGCGTCAGCGTCATCGCCCGCCCGCACGGCGACCTCGTCGCCGTCCTGCCGAAAGCCAAGTAAGCATCACGGTTTTCCAACCATGATTCTTGCGCGAGTCGAAGGCAGCGTCGTCGCGACGAAGAAGAACGCGAAGATGACCGGGCAGAAGTTCCTGCTCGTCCGTCCCCTCGTGATCGATTCGCCCACGGCCAAGGAGTGGAAGCCCGGCACCAGCACGCTCGTCGCCGTGGATACTCTCGGCGCCGGTGAAGGCGAGATCGTGCTCGTCGTGCAAGGCAGCTCCGCCCGCCTTGCAGCGACCGACAAGGATTCGCCGGTGGATGCCGTCGTTATCGGCATCGTGGACACCGTGGATATTGGCAAAACCATCATCTACAAAGCGCAATGAGCACGTACGTAGTCCCGCCTTTAGGCGGAATAAGACATACACAGCCGGACAAATGCGCCGGACTCAATTCGCACGCTCATTCACAAAGTCGCGTTCCATTCCGCCTAAAGGCGGGACTACTTACTTAATTTCCTATGGCACAAATTGACGAACGAATCGTATCCCGCGTGGTGAGCGAAGTGCTCGCCCGTCTGACTTCGCAGACAAAATCCGCCGCGCCCGCAGCGAAAACCAGCTTCGGCGTTTACGAGCGCATGGAGGACGCTTGCGAAGCCGCACATCGCTCTTTTGAAAAGCTGCGCGACATGGGCGTTTCGGCGCGTCGCAAGGCGATTCAGGTGATTCGCAAAATGTGCGTCGCAAAGGCGGAGGAGTGGGGGACGATTGAATTCAACGAGACGAAAATTGGTCGCCTCGATCACAAAATCGAGAAGCTGAAAATCTGCGGCGACCTTGTTCCCGGCGTGGAGTTTTTGGAGCGCATGGCGTTCAGCGGCGACTTCGGTCTTACGGTGATTGATTACGCGCCTTGGGGCGTCATCGGCGCGGTGACTCCATCCACCCACAGCGTCCCGACGCTCACTGGCAATGCGATTAACATGATCGCTGCTGGCAATGCGGTGGTTTACAACACGCATCCTGCTGCGTGCAAAGTCGCAGCAATCGCCATCCGCGCTTACAACGAAGCAATTTATCAGGAAACCGGCATCTCCGATTTACTCACGACCGTTATCAAGCCGACGCTGGAAACTTTCGATGCGATGTGCAAGCACCCGAATGTGCGCCTTCTCTGCGTCACCGGCGGCCCAGCCGTGGTGAATGCGGCGATGAAAACAGGCAAACGCGCCATCTGCGCCGGACCCGGAAATCCCCCCGTCGTAGTGGATGAAACTGCCGACCTCGACCACGCTGCCCGCTGCATCATCCAAGGTGCAAGCTACGACAACAATCTGCTCTGCATCGGCGAAAAAGAAGTATTCGTTGTTGAAGCGGTCGCCGACAAACTCATGGCCGCGCTTCGCAATGCCGGAGCTGTGCAACTCGACGCCAAACAGGTCGAAGCACTCGCGGATAAGGCGTTCGTTTTTCCGGCAGGAAAAGGCGCGGGTTGCCCGCATCCGGTCGTCAACCGCGACCTCGTCGGGCGCGATGCAGCGGTGCTTGCGGCGGCAATCGGACTCAGCGTCCCGCCGTCCACTCAGCTTCTTTTTGGCGAGACAAAAGCCGACCACATTTTTGTCGATGAGGAGCAAATGATGCCCTTCATCCCAGTCGTTCGAGTGCCGAATGTTGATGTCGCCATCACGGAAGCGATCAAAGCCGAGCACAACTACAAGCACACCGCGATCATGCACTCGCAGAACATTCGCAACCTCACCAAAATGGCGCAGGTCGTGGACACGACGCTGTTCATCAAAAATGGCCCGTGCATGACTGGCCTCGGCCTCGGCGGTGAAGGATTTCTCAGTTTTTCCGTGGCCACACCGACCGGCGAAGGCGTGACCACGCCGATGTCATTCACCCGCTCGCGCCGCTGCGTGATGGTGGAAAACTTGAACCTTTTCTAAATGCGCATCGCAACGATCCACGGCTACGCGACATCGACGGTCAAACATTGCAGTCTCGAAGGCTGGCGTTTGCTCATCGCTGTCCCCGAGAGCCCGGACCTCGCGCCGCAGATCGTGCTCGACTCGCTAGGCGCGGCAATTGGCCAGCAGGTGCTCATCTCCAGCGATGGAAGCGAGGCACGCAAGATCGTGAAAAATGAACGCAGTCCGGCGCGCTGGAGCGTCATGGGAATCATTGACCCGGAGGGAGAACTGAACGTCGGATGAAAGCGAAAGTAGTCAGCGGCTTTAGCCGAAATATCGTTCTGAGTTCGGGGCGGGAACGCTTCGCAGAAAGACTCGCTACCCGGATTTGCACATCGCTACGGCTAAAGCCGCTGACTACTTTGGAGGCCGCGCTATGAGAATGGGCACCGTCATCGGTCGAGTTACACTTTCTGTCCGCCATCCGCGCTACGTCGGCGAGCGGTTGATGCTCACGCTTCCTTGGAACCGCGAAACATTCAAAGGTGAGGAAAAGCATGACCCGGCGATTGTCGTCTATGACGAACTCGGCGCTGGAGTCGGCGACAAAATCGCCATCAGCGAAGGCCGCGAAGCTGCCTGTCCTTTTGAGAAACCTGTACCGGTGGACGCTTACTGCGCCGCGCTGGTTGATGAACATTTTTACAAACACTAACCCATGAAACTCATCTCGCAAAAAGAAGCATCCGACTTCGTGAAAACCGGCGGACGTGAATTCCGCTACAACGCCGACATCCGCCTCACGCCGGGCGCGAAAGACATTTTTAACGAAGCAAACGTGAAGCTCGTTTTCGACGCGCAGGTCGCCGCATCAACTGGCTCGGCAGCAGCGGCACCCGCCGCTGCACCAGCACTCGGAGCAGATTATTCCGCCGCAGACATCGCGCTTTGGAACTCGCCCGATGCAAACCGAATCAAAGCCGAAATCTGCGACATTGGACGCCGCATTTGGGCGCGCGAATACTGCGACGGCAATGGCGGAAACATCTCCGCACGCCTCGCGCCGGATCGCTTTATCTGCACGCCGACCGGCGTCAGCAAAGGCTTCATGACCCCCGACATGATGTGCATGGTGGATGGCAAAGGGAAGCAGTGCGGCGGCACTTGGAAGCGCTCCAGCGAAATCACCACGCACATGGCGATTTTCCACAGCACGCCGGAAGCCGTGAGCGTCTGCCACGCGCACCCCGTCCACGCCGGAGCATTCGCAATCAAAGGAATGCAGCCGCCACCGCGTCTCATCCCCGAGCTGGAAGTCTTCGTAGGCACCGTGGCTTATACGCCTTACAAAACACCCGGTTCGCCGGAAATTGCGGCGGAAATTTACCCGCTCGCGCCGAAGCACCAGTCCATCCTCATGGGCAACCACGGCGTCATCTGCTGGGGCAAGTCCGTTGAAGATGCTTACTTCAAAATGGAGATCACAGACGCCTATTGCCGCACCGTCATTCTCGCGCAGGCGATTCCAGGCTCCGCGTCGATTCCATGCGACAAACTGCCCGAACTCCTCACCATCAAAAAGAGCCTAGGTCTCCCCGATGATCGCTACGACCTCAAGCCCGCCGGCCTCTGCGACGTGGACCCGTGGGTGCAAATGTGCGGTTCGCACGGCTGCTCATCGCCTGTAACGCCCTTCAACCCAATGACGCCCGACGCCAGCAATCCCGAAACTGAAGCGCTTGTGCAGAAGCTGACGAATGAGATTATGGCGGGACTCGGTAAGAAGTAGTATGCTTGCTGAATAGCGAACAATTTACTACTTTCCCGCCATGAGCACCGAAGCACTTGAGCAAAAAATCTCAGACCTCGAACGCCGCTTGGCTGCTGTCGAGGCGGCGACCGGGCAGATTAAACCGAAAGGCTCCTAGCGTGAAATTGTAGGATGGGAAAAAGACGACGAGCTATTTCGAGATGTCGTAAAGCTCGGCGCAGAATGGCGGGAAAAAGCGAACGCTGAAAGGAAATAAGCTGATGTTCGCTGTCCTCGACACGAACCATTTTGTCGCACTCGTAGCTGGCGGAGAGTTATCCAAAAAACTTTTTCCCACGGGAATTGATAGGGACGCAGATTTTTTTTGCCACAGTGATTACGGTCCAGGAAATCACCCAAGGATGGCTTGCCGCGATCAATCGAGAACCTGCTGGGCCGAAGCAAATACACGCATATTCCCGATTTCTTCACAGCATTCTCGGTTTTTCAAAAATCAACGTCCTGCCGTTTGACGATGATTCTGCGGATAAATTGTTAAAGCTTCAAAGTCAAAGAATCCGCATTGGCACGATGGACTTAAAAATTGCCGCAACGTGCATCGCACACGATGCCCTATTACTTAGTCGGAACCTTGTTGATTTTGAAAAAGTGCCGGGATTCCGCGTAGAAAACTGGCTGGACATCTAATCGTGCGCTGAACCCTTAAAAATCATTTCACCCATGCAATTCATCGAACCAGTAAGCTATGTAGGTAATCTCAACCGTGCTGCGCGGTATATGTTCGCGGTGATTGTTCTTTTTGGCTCGTTGATAACCGCAAGTGCACAAAGTTTTAAAAAGGAGCAGGTCGTTGAATTGGCGGAAACGATTTTAACGCAAGAACCCTTTGCGAAATACAAAAAGACTTTTATCCCTCGCGAGAAAGATGGCATTTCTTACGATTCCAAGGATGGCACTTGGCGTGTGATGTTTCACGACAGTTTTCACCCGAAATTCACTGGCTCGACGATGCCAATTTTCCTTATCCGAGATGCAGATGGATTCTTCAAGATTGGTATTAGTGAAGGTTTCACTTACCCAAAATCACTCAGGGAATTTCGCTCACATCCGACTGTAGCTAGGAAGTATCGGCAACTGACGGGTAAAAAATAGAACCATCAAAATTTCCATGCAACTCATCGATCAAGTAAGACAGGCTGGCGTCGTCGGCGCGGGGGGCGGGGGGGCCTTCGCATGTAAAGCTTGGCGCGAAGGTTGATTCGCAAGTTGAGTTCGGTCGCCAGCAAAGTTAGAATCCAAGCATGACCGCAACACTTGACACAATGACCACCGAGGGGCGCGTAGTGATCTCTTTTCCAGAGTCCGCTATTTCAGCAAAGGATCGCGAAGATTTTCTCTCGTTGATCAAATCAGAATGGCTGGCCAGGCAGAGCAGGCTCACATCTGAAGATGCGGCGGCTTTTGCGAATCAAGTGGATACGGCATGGTGGAGCCGCAACAAGGCGCGAATTCTCGCGGCCATTGGCCAGCAATGAGTGATTATATTGTGATCGACGCCAATCGCATATTCTCCGAACTCATCGGGACGAACTCCCGAATCCGCATGGCCCTCGCTCACGAATCGGAATCGCAATTCGTCTGCCCGAAGTATGTTCTGGTCGAACTCTTCAAGCATAAGGAAACAATCGTCGCGAAGTCCGGGTTGAATGAGGTTGAGATACTCGAACTGCTACACACGCTGATAGAGAATATCAGTTTTTTCGATGAGGACGCGATCAGCATTGGCTCCTGGACGGAAGCATGGCGATTGTGCCGGGATGTGGATGAAAAAGATGTCGCCTACGTCGCGCTGACGCTCGAACTCGAAGGCCGACTTTGGACGAGTGATCAAGTGCTGGAGAACGGTCTTCGGCGGAAAGGATTCCAGCGATTTTTTGTTCCGCCGGGACGGAACTGATTCATTTAATTACCACTATTTTACCATGCAACTCATCGATCAAGTAAGACAAGCAGGCGTCGTCGGCGCGGGGGGCGGGGGATTTCCTTCGCATGTGAAGCTCGGCGCGAAGGCGGAAATCATCATCGCGAATGGCGCGGAGTGTGAGCCGCTTTTGCACAAGGATGCGGCGGTGATGGAGCACTATGCGAAGGATGTTGTGCGCGGCGTGCAGCTCAGTATGGAGGCGACGGGTGCTAGGGAAGGCGTCATCGGCATTAAGGCGAAGAAAAAGGGTGCGGTGGAGGCGTGTCAGGCGGCTTGCAAGGGGACGAATGTGCGCGTGGAGTTGCTCGGTGATTTTTACCCGGCAGGCGATGAATACGACCTCGTTTATACCGTCACGGGGAAGCTGATTCCGCCGGGCGGACTGGCCATTCATGTCGGCGCAGTGGTGGCGAATGTGGAGACGCTTGCGAACATTTCGCACGCGACGAGCGGCAGGCCGGTGACGCATAAAACGATCACTATTGCAGGCGCGGTGCGCGAGCCGGTTTCGCTCACGGTGCCGATTGGAATCAGCTACCGCGAGTGCATCGCGGCGGCGGGCGGCGCTTCTTGCGATGACCCGGTGCTCGCCATCGGCGGGCTGATGATGGGCGAGACGAGCGATGATTTGGACCGCTCCGTGGTGAAGACCAGCACGGGCGCAATCATCCTTCCGCGCAGCCACAAGATGATCGAGCGCAAGCTGAAGCCGCCAAAGCAGCAGGCAGCAATCGGCAAAAGCGCCTGCGACCAGTGCCGCTATTGCACGGAAATGTGCCCTCGTTTTCTGCTCGGATACCAAGTCGAGCCGCACCAAGTCATGCGCTCGCTCGCCTTCACCGGCACGGGCGCGGATCGCTGGAATGAATGGGCGGCGCTTTGCTGCTCGTGCGGGCTTTGCACGCTCTACGCCTGCCCGGAGGAGCTTTACCCGAAGGAAGCGTGCGACGACTCGAAGGCGGTTTTGCGCAACCAGAACTTCAAATGGACGGGCAAAATGGACATCAAAGTTCACCCGATGCGCGATGGACGGCATGTGCCCATCAAGTCCCTCATGCGTCGGCTTCACGTCGAAGAATACGACAGCCAAGCACCGCTGCGTGCGGGAGTCGTGGAGACGGATCGCGTCGTCCTCCCGCTCAAACAAAGCGCCGGTGCGCCGACCATCGCGATGGTCAAAGCGGGCGATACCGTCAAAGCAGGTCAGCCAATTTCCGAGCCAGCACCGAATGCGCTCGGCGCGATTATCCACTCACCTTTCGCCGGCAAAGTCACAGCCGTCAGTCCCGCAAGCATTACAATTTCTAAAAAATGAACGACAAATCCATCGGCCTCATCGAACTTTCCAGCGTCGCCTCCGGCTTCTGCGTAGCTGATGCCGCGCTCAAGGCAGGCAACGTCAAACTCCTGCTCTCGCGCTCCATCTGCTCCGGCAAGTACATGGTCCTCGTGGCTGGCGAAACTGCCGCTGTCGAAGCCGCAATCGAGACTGCCACCGAAGTCGCAAACGGATGCCTCATTGATAAAATCACCATCCCCAATTTGCACCCCGCTGTGTTTCAGGCAATCGGGCGTAACTCGCCTGCCGAGCCGACTGGCGCACTCGGAATCGTGGAGAGCTTCAACGTCGCCACACTCGTCCGCGCTGCGGATGCCGCTGCAAAAGCCGCCGACATCCAGCTTCTCGAAGTGCGTCTTGCGATGGCGCTTGGGGGGAAAGCGTTCTTCACCTGCACTGGAGATGTCTCCAGCGTGCAGGCCGCTGTGCAGGCTGCGAAGAACGTCATCTCCGAAGCTGGCGTGCTTGTGAATGCCGTGGTGATTTCACGCCCGCACCCGGATGTTTATCGCGAGGTAATTTAGCGGGCGAAAATTCCCGGCAGCAGATAAATGCGGCCCGGCAGCAGATTGTATCCGGTTTGCGGGCCTACGCTGACTTCGATTTTCTTTGGGGCCTCGGCCTTTCCAAGCATGCGGAGATAGCGGCCAAAGCTTGCGGGCAGTTCATACCGCACGACCACCGAGCCGGGGATGCCGCCGAGTTCCTGCGCTTTTTTTACCGCGTCATCAAAGTCCCCGATTTGGTCCACGAGCTTCGCGGCAAAAGCATCGCGGCCTGACATTACGCGACCATCGGCGACTCCCGCACGCAGGTCTGCTTCGGGGAGGTTGCGCTGCGTCGCGACGATGCCGACAAATTTCCCGTAAGTCTGCATCACGAGATTTTGCACGTATTCTTTTTCTTCAGGCGACAGCACGCGCGAGCCACTGAGCATGTCTTTGAATTTCCCACTTTTGAAAGTGACCATCTCCAGCCCGACTTTCCCGAAAAGGTCCGCGTAGTTCAGCGTCTGCATAATGACGCCGATACTGCCGGTGAATGTCGTGTCGTGCGCCACGATGTGCTTTGCGCCGCACGCGATGTAGTATCCGCCGCTCGCCGCCAGCGATCCCATGCTTACCACGACGGGCTTGCTCGCATTCGCTTTTTTCACAGCGTTAAAAATGATGTCGCTCGCCGTCACCTCGCCGCCCGGAGAATCAATCGCCAGCACGATTGCGCGTACCTCGGCATCGTCCACGGCGTGCTGGAGCTGGAGCTTGATGTCCTCCACCATCGAGTCGCCGACGACTCCCGGCTCGAAGCTGGAAATGAGGCCGCTCAATTTGATGACTGCGACTTTCGAGGTCACGTTGGGCGCGGCGGGCTTGGAGACTATTTGCTCGTGAAAGCGCGTCGTGCCGGATGCTCCGCCGAGTAAAGTGATGAGATTGAAAAGAAGACTGAAGCAGAGGACCACAAACAGCAAAATGCCGAAGCAGCCGAAACGTTTTTCATTGGCCATGCGCGGAACGTGTTCAAAAGCCTGCCGGACTTCAACGCCGAATCCATTGGCGCAATAAACGCCCGCTCATTCCAGTAGCGAACCAGCGCATTTTTATGTAAAGCGAGCAGCTCATGTCTGGATACGACCCTTCTCGCCTCCTCAATATCTCGCGGCAATTCCACATCTACGGGGAACTGCTTCACGCCGAACCGTGCAAGGTCGGCCACATCAACGAAACCTACACCGCAACCTACGAGCAGGGCGGAAAGGAAATCCGCTACATCCATCAGCGCATCAATCACGAGGTGTTCAAAGACCCCGTCGGCCTGATGGATAATCTCCACCGCGTCACCACGCATCTCCGTCGCAAATTCGCGGAGGAAAATACCTCGGACATCACGCGCCGTGGGCTGACGGTGATCCCGACGCACGATGGAAAAAGCTATTTCAAAACTGCCGATGGTGACTACTGGCGCACGTTCGTTTTTATCGAAAACGTCCGCACTTTCGAGTCTGTGCAAAGCGGCGAGCAGGCTTACGAAGCGGGCAAGGCGTTTGGGGAGTTTCAGCAGCTACTCGTCGATCTCCCCGGAGCGCGGCTGCACGACACGATCCCGCACTTTCACAACACGCGGAAGCGGTTCGAGGCATTTGCAAAAGCGCTGAAGGAAGACCGTGTGAACCGCGCTGCGGGTGCGAAAAAAGAAATCGCTTGGGTGCTCGCGCACGAGAATCTGTGCGATGTCGTCATCAAGGCCATGGCCGCAAAGAAAATCCCGGAGCGCATCACGCACAATGACACGAAGTTTAACAACGTGATGCTCGACGTGAAAACAGGCCGCGCAATTTGCGTGGTGGACCTCGATACCGTCATGCCCGGCTGCGCACTCTACGACTTCGGCGACCAAGTCCGCACGACCACCAGCCCGACGCTGGAGGACGAGCTGGAGCTTTCCAAAGTCGAGATGCGGATGCCGATGTTCAAGGCACTCTGCCGTGGCTATCTCGAAACCGCCGGCCCATTTCTAAACAAGCACGAACGCGCTCTCATCGCGTTCAGCGGAAAGCTCATCACCTACACCATCGGTCTGCGTTTCCTGACGGATTATTTGAATGGCGACGCCTACTTCCGCATCCACCGCCCGCACCACAATCTCGACCGCTCGCGCACGCAATTTCGTCTCGTGGACAGCATCGAGCGACAGGAAGCGGCGATGCAGAAATTTGCGGATAGTGTTTAATCACACCCAAATTCATCGTTTGTAGTTTTTGGGAATTGCGTCGGGGGAGGGGATTCTGCAATCGCTTCGGGCGATGTTGGGAACACTGCTAGGACCGGAGATTCGGGAGATGATTGCGCGCCGCGATTTTGCGGGGCTGCGCGAGACGCTGGCGGATTTTCCGGCGGTGGATGCGGCGGAGTTGATCTTGGAGTTGCCGGAGGATGAGCGGGCGGTGGTGTTCCGCATTTTGCCGTCGGCGCAAGCGGCGGATGTCTTCGAGTATTGCGAGCCGGAGGCGCAGGAGGAGTTGCTGAAATCCATGGGTAGCGAGCAGGCGGCGGCGGTGCTGAATGAGATGTCGCCGGATGACCGGACGGCGCTGCTGGAGGAGCTGCCGGGCAATGCGGTTGCGCAGCTTCTGGCGCTGCTCACGCCGGGTGAGCGGAAGGTGGCGCAGCAGCTTTTGAATTACCCGGAAGGAAGTGTGGGGCGGCTGATGACGCCGGATTTTGTGTCGGTGCGGGATGATTGGACGATTGCGCATGTGCTGGAGCATATCCGGCGGTTTGGGCAGGATTCGGAGACGCTGAATGTGATTTACGTGACGGATGAACGCGGGCGTTTGATTGACGACGTGCGCATTCGCGAGGTGTTGCTGCCGCCGGTGGAGACGCTGGTGCGGGATATTCACGACAGCAGTTATGTTTCGCTGAAGGCGACGGATTTGGCGGAGGAGGCGATTGAGGTTTTCAAAAAGTATGACCGCAACACGCTGCCGGTGACGAATGGCGAGGGGCTGTTGCTGGGGATTGTGACGATTGATGACATGCTGGATGTGCAGGAGGCGGAGACGACGGAGGACATTCAGAAGCTCGGCGGTACGTCGGCGCTGGAGGACCCGTATATGGATGCGCCGATTTGGGAGTTGGTGAAGAAGCGGGTGATCTGGCTGGTGGTGCTTTTCATCGGGGGGATGCTCACGGCGACGGTGATCGGGAACTTTCAGGGCAGCTTGGAGAAGGCGGTGATTCTTTCGATTTTCATGCCGCTGATCATCTCGGCGGGCGGG
>JANMLS010000362.1:0-2016 GCA_031372675.1 Verrucomicrobiaceae bacterium | reverse complement strand
CTGAGGGCGGCCTCGATGCAGTTCCTGCAAACATGGAAGTCATCGAAAACGAGCGCACGGGCCTCCCGATGCTCCGCAAAAAGCGGTAATCTCGGAGAAAAATCTTTCACGACTGGCGGCTCGGAGTTTGTCTCCCTGCCGCCAGTTTTGTTTTCACGCAGCACCATATTTCGATTTATCACATGAGCCAGAAACGCATCCCTGTCACCATCCTCACCGGCTTTCTCGGAGCGGGGAAGACCACCCTTTTGAACTACATCCTCAAGCAGCAGCACGGATACAAGTTTGCCGTCATCGTGAATGAAATGGGGAAGATCGGCATTGACGGTGCGCTCGTGGAGAAGACGAGCGACGATATTTTGGAGCTGAGTAACGGCTGCCTTTGCTGCTCGGTGCGCAAGGACCTCGTGGAGGGCGTGAAGAAGCTGCTCAAGCGCGGCGGCTTCGACTACATCCTCATCGAGACTACCGGAGCCGCCGACCCGCAGCCGGTGGCGCAGACTTTTCTCAATATCCCGCAGCTCCAGCAGCATGTGATGCTCGATTCCATCATCACCGTCGTGGATGCGGAGCAGGTGGAAAAACACATCAAAGCACAGGACACGGCGAAAGAGCAGATCGTGAATGCCGACTACGTCCTCCTCAACAAAGTGGACCTCGTGGACGAAGCGCAGCTTGCGAAAGTCGAAGGCATCATCAAGGAGCTGAACGCGCACTGCCAAATCATCCGCACGAGCCACTCGCAGACGAACATCAAGCAGTTGCTCGACATGCACGCATTCGACCTCGACCGGAAGCTCGCCGTGGACCCCGACTTCCTCGACGAAATGCGCAACCGGCATCACCACGATGTCACCTCGTTTTCCTACACGTACGAAAAGCCATTCGTCCTCGAAAAGCTGGAGTTCTTCGTGCAAAACATGTCCGAGCAGGAGCAAATCTACCGCAGCAAAGGCTTCCTCAGCATCGCCGGCAACCCGCGTCGCGCCATCTTCCACGGCGTAAATAACCGCTTCACGCTCCTGTGGGATCGCTTGTGGGAAAAGGGCGAGAAGCGCGAGAGCCAGCTCGTCTTCATCGGCAAAAACCTAAGCGAAGCCAAAATCCGCAAGGAACTCGACGGCTGCCTGGCGTGATCGCTTCGCGGAATGACGAAACGCAAGCGAGTTGGCTATTGGCTATTTGCGATTAGCCAATTTCAGATAGCCGATAGCCGATAGCCATTCGTCATTCATCCTTCACCGCCACCACCACCTTATGCTCAAACACCTCATCATCCCCCTCGCGCTCGCACTCAGCGCCTTCGCCCAAGAACCCAAGCCCGCCGAGCCGCCCAAGGACGCTGAGAAAAAAGAGGAAAAAAAGGAGCCGAAGAAAGACGCCCTAAAAGAAACCAAAGGCTCCGCAACCATCGCGGGCAAGCAAGTCACCTACCTCGCGAAGACCGGCACGCTTCCGCTGCTCAAAGAAGACGGCTCCCCGCGCGCCGATGTCTTCTACGTCTATTACGCCGCCACTGGCGCGGATGGGAAGCCGCTCGCCGAGAGCGACACCTCGCGCCCGCTCATGTTTTGCTTTAATGGCGGACCCGGCAGCGCCGCTGTGTGGCTGCACTTTGGCGGACTTGGCCCGAAGAAAATCGCGCTCCCGCCGGACGGCAAGACCTTCACCGAGATCGGCACCATCGCCGATAATCCCGACTCCATCCTCGACGCCACCGACCTCATTTTCCTCGACCCCGTCGGCACCGGCGCATCCCGCCCGGCGAAGGGCGAAAAGGGCGAACAGTTCTGGGGCGTGGATGAAGACGTGGAAGCCTGCGGCGAATTTATCCGCCTCTTTACCACGCGCGAAAACCGCTGGATGTCCCCCAAATATCTCTGCGGCGAAAGCTACGGCGGCCTGCGTGGCGCGGGCCTCAGCGACTACCTCCAGGACAAGCACGGCATGATGATCTCCGGCTTTGCCTGCGTCAGCGGCGTCTTCAATTTCTCCACCCTCGCCAGCGGCACCGTC
>JANMLS010000359.1:0-3318 GCA_031372675.1 Verrucomicrobiaceae bacterium | reverse complement strand
GGCAAGGAACTGGTCAAGAACTACAAGCTGCAGAAGGTCAAGGTTGAACATCGCGACAAAAAAGTAGCCCCAACCGCCAATCAACCCCAGGCCGATGAGCAAAAAGATGGCGAGAAAAAGCCGCGCGACCAGCGGCGTGTCGGACTGGAAGAAAATGAACCACACGATCCCGTTCCAGAAAACAGCGGCGCAGCCCATGCCGATACAGCCGGCTTTTGGAGTGGAGCCAGCTTTGAGTTCCACGCCGCCGCCCGCCATCGAGACGAACTCGGCCTTTGGCAGTGGGCGCGGCAGGCCGGTGTGCTGGCTCCTTTTCCCCGCGAGCTTCGGTGCCGAAACGAATAGGAAAACTCCGACAACTAGGAAGACCAGCGGGATAATCCCAAACCAAAGATCGCCGCCGGTTTCCGGCACTAGGACGGACTCCTGCGGGTTGTCGGGATTTACGTAGCAGATGGGATTTGGCTCTGCGCGGAGTGCGCTCACAGCCTTTTCCCGCCAATCGCGGCTGCTCGATGAGCCGGTGGAGAAATTGTAGCGGTCGCCGGAAAACTGCTGCCCGCCCACGCTGTAAGTATAGACGACCTTGATGCTGTAAGTGCTTCCGCCTTTGCTGCCCTTGTGGCTGTCCACTCGTGCAGTCTGGATTTTGCACGGCACTTCCCGCCACTCCTTTGCAGCCCGCGCTTCCAGCATGGGCTTGATTCCCATAAACCATGTCCCCAAGCCGCCGATGAGGAAAAAAAGTGTGCCGATGATTCGGACCACTCTGGAGCCATTTGCGAGGTCCGTCGTCGTGTGCCGCGCAGAAGCGGGCTTCTCTTTTTCGTGCTTCGATCTCAGCACGCCATAGATTCCGCCAAACCCCACGAGCATGAAGATTCCGGGCAGAATGAGGAACAAGGCGTGGACGAGGCTCCGCTTTTCCAGAACGGCTTCGGCAGGATTTTCGGGGTTCACAAAACAAGTCACCTTGGTGCCAGCGGGCATGAATTTGAGTCGTGCGCCGGATTCTGAAGTGCGCCCATTCACTTTCATGGAGCCGGGCAAAGTCACAGTGTCTCGCGTGTAAGTTTGCCCTTCGTAGGTGTAGCGGAAAGGGACTCGTTCTTCGTCGGAGCGGTCCACTTTATACACGCCGGGCACTTCGATTTCCTGAGCGGAACCGAGCAAGACAGCGGGATTTGGCACCCAACTCCGAGAGCGATAATCGTTTTTCAGCGGAGCACCGATGAGGAACAAAAATAGCACGCCCATTCCCGCGAACAGGGCGAAGAACATTACGGCGCAGCCTTTTTGCAGCGGGTTCGTTGATGAGTTTCCGATTCTTACTTTCATTGCAGCATCGCGACATCCAGAAGCGCCTGCGCCTCGGCTTCGTAGGTGATGTAGGGGTCGCCCATCGGGAGGACGTGCATATCCGCCGCAGCGATGGAATCCCAGTTCACGATATACGGCATCTGCGTCTCCATGAACCGCTCCACGGCGATTCCCCTGCCCCACGCCCGCGTATCGGAGGGCGGTTCGCGGAGCGCTTTTTCGCGGCGGATGCGCAGGTTAAAATCCGCGACATCGCCGCTCACGGGCAGCGCGTGAAATAGACCGCGCGAGTGGTTGATATTGTGATATTCGAGGTCGAGGCTTTGCAACCACGGGTCGCCCCAAGTGATTCCCTGCTCTTTGCAAAACTCCTCAAGCATCCATTTTTTTGAAATCCAATCCACCGCTCCAATGAGCATCTCGAAATCGTTTGTGCGCAGCCCGTCGAGTAGGAAGGCCCATTGCTCCAGCACCCAATCCGTCTCCTCATCCCGGCCCGCGAGAGCCTCCACTGCGGCGGCGTGGAATTTCTCCTGAATGCCCAGCGCCGTCTCCGTGCGACCGTCGTAAAGCGTCACCCGCGCATCGGTGCGGCCTGCGCGGGAGACTGCGCGCGTGGAGAAAACCGGGTCTTGCAAAAGCACGTTGGAAGGCAGCCGCTTTTCTTCGAGCAAAGTGAGCACGAGATTCGTGGTGCCCACTTTCATCGCGGTGGCAAAAGGCGACATATTGGAATCGCCGATGAGCAAATGCAGACGGCGAAATTTCCGGTAATCCGCAAGTGGCTCATCGCGGGCATTGATGATTGCGCGGTTGAACTGCACCCATTGATACACATCGTTCACGATATGATCGGCCCGCTGGCTCATCTGAAAATCCACTTTCCCGTAAGGCGGCAGCGGCTCGATGTCCGCCGGCATCGCCTGCCCCACGCGACCCGCGCCGGAGAAAATCTGCCGCGTCGCGAGGAATGAAAGCAACGACCCAAGTGCTTCGGGCGTGAACTCCGTCTCGCGCCGCATGAGGTAATTTTCGTGGCAGCCAAACGTCGCGCCCGTGATGTGATCAATGTTGTTTTTCAAAAACGACACTTCCTCCGCCACGCCCATCGAATCCAGCGCAGCCTGCACCATCGTGTCTCCCGCGAGATCGTAGGCGACAATATCGCGCACGCTGCGGCACTCCGGCGTCGCGTATTCCAGATGGCCCATATCGAGATAAATGCGGCCTCCATTGCGCAGAAAACCACCAGTCCCCGGCGGCTCCTCGTAGTCGCGATGATGCTTATCCAGCGCCCCGACACGCGCTTTTTTGAAGAGATGATTCTTCATGCGAACAGGCCACGGGTCATCGCCGCGCTCGCTCTGGCGCGTCACGAGGCAGCCATATTCTGTTTCTAGTCCGACGATGCGATTCACAAAAAAAGGTGTACCGTGATGCTAAGTCCGCCGCCGCTTTGGAAAAGAAAAAGTTCTACCTGTTTTGCGCAAACTCCCGGATACGCGAGCGCACTGCGGCGAGGCCGTTTAAGCGCGTGGGCGTGATCATCGCAGTGAAGCCGAGCGTTTCAAAAAGCGTCGGCTCCGTGGCTGCGACATCGGCAGCGGAGCCGCCGTCGTAAATCTCGCACATCAGCGCGACCAGCCCTTTCACCATCGGCGCATCGCACTCCATCGCAAAATGGCACACTCCCCCGCGCAACGAGGACTGAAGCCACACGCGCGACTGGCATCCATGCACGAGCAGCGAATCATCGAGCTGCTCGGGACGCGGCCATTTTTTCGCCCGCGACATCAGCGCAGCTAGGCGTTCCTGCGGGTCTTCGATCAGCGCGAGACGCTCTGCGATCCCCCGCTCTTTTTCGGCGACACTCACTTCGCTGCGAGCGCGTCGGCGATTGCTTTTGCGATGCTCTCGTCGTTCGGAGCGGTCTTCGGCTCAAAACGCGCGAGCACCTTCCCATCGCGACCGATGAGAAATTTCCCGAAGTTCCACTTC
>JANMLS010000311.1:0-11516 GCA_031372675.1 Verrucomicrobiaceae bacterium | reverse complement strand
CGTCAGCACGCGGCGTGGCAAGCAGTTCAATACACTCATCTACGCTGAGATTGATCCGCTTACCGGCGCAGACCGCGACGCTATTTTCATGGCACCCGCCGACGCTACACGCCTCGGCTTCGTGCAAAACCAGCGCATCGTTTTGGTGAACGACCTAGGCCGCTACGAGGGCCGCGTCTTCCTCGCCGAACTCGCGCCCGGTAACCTGCAAGTCCTCTGGCCGGAAGGAAACATCATCATCCGCCGAGGCGTCGTGGATGCCGGCGGCGGCGTGCCGGATTACAACGCGATGGTGCAGATCGAGAAGGTGGATTGAGCGTCGCTTGCGAAAGTAGTCAGCGGCTTCAGCCGTCATACCGTCGTGCTTTCGGAATGGGAACGCTTCGCGGAATGACGTTGTGCGTGGTGCTCAAGGCGAACTCTATTTAGCACATCGCTACGGCTGAAGCCGCTGACTACTTTCGCAAGCGCTGCCGTCTCGCTGGTTGACCGATTTCGATTCGCGAATAGTGTGCGGCGCATGAAAATTACTCGCATCCTTTTCCTCGGCGCGGCTGTGCTACTGCCGCATTTCACGTCTGCGGCTCCTATTGATAAGGCGGTTTTTACCGAAGTGGTGAACAAGGTGACGGTGCTCGAACGGGCTACGAAAAAGTCTTCACCGGCGCAGATGCAGCAGACTTTTGCGGCGCCGAATGTGTTGCGCACTGGACCAGATTCGCGGGCAGAGATGGTGTCGGACGACCAGACCGTGACGCGGGTGGGGCAGAATACGATTTTTGCATTTCAGCCCAATGGTCGGGAGATTGATTTGGAAAAAGGCAGCATCCTTTTCCAAAGTCCGAGCGGCAAGGGCGGCGGGACGATCCGCACCAGCGCAGCTTCGGCGGCGGTGCTGGGGACGACGATCATCGTGAGCGCGACGGCAAACGGCGGCTTCAAAGTGCTGCTCGTGGAGGGCAAAGGCCGGGTGACTCGCGGCGGTGTGGTGCGCACGCTGAATGCGGGGCAGATGGTTTATGCGATGCCGGGCGGGGCAATCTCGAATGTATTCACCTTTCAACTCCGGGAGCAGACATCGGCATCGAAACTGATCCGTGGCTTTAAGAAAAACCTGCCGTCGCTTGGGAAGATCGCGGCTGCGATTTCGGAGCAGGAGAAGGAGATCGCAGACGGAAAGGTGCAGATGACGGGCTTGCTGGCGAGCGGTTCGCCGGATTTTGCGTATCGCATCGACGCTTCGCGTGAGACGCAGTTGAGCACGCAGACTGAGGAGGTGGTGGAGACGCCGGATGTATTCGCGGCGGCGATTGGCAGCGATGCGGTGATTGCAGGACCGGCACTGGACGAAGCGCGGTTGTTTGGGCCGGGCTTGAATGAAAACAAGTTCCTCTCTCCGCCGATTCTTATCGGTCTTGAGGGCGATGATTCGAGCAGTTCGAGCAGTCATTCGAGTAGCTCAGGTGTGAGGGCGGCAACTTTCCCCGCAGTGTTTCTGGGCAACAACATCACATTCGATACCGACACGGTGAATCTCGCGCAGTTTGCCGGGCGTGATCTGGTGCAGTTTTTCTCGACGAGCGATACGACGATTTCCAAGTCCGTAGAGTTCTCGCCTTTCGGCGGACAGCTAATCATTTCCGCTGGCGGAACGATCCTCAACTCGCAGGAAGCAGTGCTCACCGCGTCGTCGCCGCTCTTTGCGCTGGTGGCTTTCGGGCATGGCACCGCGATGACGGATATGCCAAAGGGCGAGGACGACGTGTTGTTTGAAAAACCTCTCGTCTTGGAGCGCCTGAGCATCGCAAACAAAACGGGCGCACTCTCAATCGCTGGCGGCACACTTTCGCTCAACGCATTCCAGGCTGCTGCGCCGAAGGACATCTCCATTAAATCCGCTGGCAACCTGATGATTGACCGTGCGAGCGGAGCGAACGACATCCCGCTGGTTTCCATCCTGACAAAAGACGGCATGTTGCCTCCCGGCTATTCCAACCTCGCTTCGGGCACATCCATACGGATTGACGGCAGCGGCGATGCTCGCATCCGCAATACCAGTATCCGTGCGCCACAAATCGGCATCAGCCAACGCAACCTCACGCTTGAGCGCGTCCGCATCAATGACGGCATCCCGCCTGATCCCGACGGCACTTCCGGGCCGATGCCACTTGCGTCCACCGTGCGCCTCAGCGCCAGCAACCTGCTCTCCGTGTCGGGCGTGCGCTTCAGTGCCAACGACATCTACATGCAGGCGCGCACGATTTCGCTGGCAGATACAAACTTCCGCTCCGGCTCGCGTGTGTGGCTGGAGTCGCAAATCGGCGTCCTCGCAGCGAGGCCGAATACCAGTTCGCCCGTGGAACCCGGCAAAGTGAACTTCATCCGCAACGTCCGCTACGGTGGAAATCCGATCACGAATCCCTCGGATAGCGTCATCCTGCAAAATGGCCTACCCTCCGGCGGCGTCAGTCCGCAAGGCCCCGGCATCGTCATCCGCCCGCGCCGCTAAATCGCACACACATTTACTCGTATGAAACTCACTCCTTTCGCCCTGCTCATCGTCCTCACCGTGACCACGAGCCTTGCCCAATCCCCCGCAGACCGCGCCATTTCCTCGCTCCAAAGTACGGCGGGCCGGCCTGCTGGCGGCGTGCCAAAAATGACCGCTACCGAACAAGCCGCGCCAGAGCTTTTTCCGGGCGAGTTTGACGACGTAGGCCCGCAATTTCTTCTCGCCCCAACCCGCGACGTGGATAAAGGCGGACCGACCACCGAGGCCAAGAGCCACTGGCTCGAAGCAGTCGCCGATGCGCAGTTTCTTTACACATCGAACGCGCTGCTCACCGAGAAAGGAAACTCCGACACCGGGCTGATGATCACCACGCTGCAAGCTGCCGCAAATCTCCCCACCATCGACTTCGCAGGCGGGCAACTCGCGACCAAAATCGGCTACCGCCACCAATGGTGGATGTACAGCCTCCAAGACTCCGGCTCCGGGCTGAACGACTTCGATTTCGCAGTCTCCACATTCTTCATCCAGGCACGCCACACCCTCGGCGAAAACTGGGCCGTCGGGCTTGGGCTGGATTACAATCGCCTGCTCAGTCGCGAGAACGACTGGGCCGAGTTTTACACCGAACTCATGCCATCTTGGTATACCGAGCGGACCTTCACTTTCAGCGAAAAAGCGTCGCTCACCGCCGGGCTATACGGCTCCTACCATTGGACAAATACCGACGACCCCGTATCGCACATCAACGACCGACTCGATACCGCACTCGGCATCGCCTACACCTACGCGCTTGCGCCGAACTTCTTCGTCCAGCCCTACTACCGCATCCAGTGGTCGCACTACACCGAAAACAGCGACCGCAACGACATGTATAATTCGCTCGGCCTCGCGCTGACTTACAGCATCAACGAATGGTCCGCCGTCCGTGCATTCATCGGCTACGAAAACCGGAACTCCACCGACACACTCGTTCCCGACTACGATAAATGGGACACCGGCCTCGGCGTCACCTTGAGCATGAAATTCTAGTCCAGCCGCTACGACACAATCGCTTTCACCACATGTCCGTGGACATCGGTGAGGCGAAATTGGCGGCCTTGATAGCGGAAGGTGAATGCTTCGTGGTTGATGCCGCACAGGTGCATGATGGTCGCCTGCATGTCGTGGACGTGAATCGGGTCGCGCACGATGTTCCAGCCGAAGTCATCCGTCTCGCCGATGACTGTGCCGCCGGGGACGCCCGCGCCAGCCATGAAGACGCTGTATGCGCGGCCAAAGTGATCGCGGCCTTTATCAGTATTTTGACCAAATGGCGTACGCCCAAATTCGTTGCCCCAATAGACGAGCGTGTCGTCGAGCAAGCCGCGCTCTTTGAGGTCCAAGATGAGCGCCGCCGCAGGCTGCTCGGTATCGCGGCATTGTACTTCGAGCTGCGTGAGGAGATTGTTGTGCTGGTCCCAGCCCGCGTGCATGAGCTGGACGAAGCGCACGCCGCGCTCCAGCAGTTTGCGGGCGATGAGGCAGTTGTTGGCGAAGGTGCCCTTTACCAACGCATCGGGGCCGTAGCGCTCGATGACGCCCTTCGGCTCCTTGGAAAAATCCGTGAGGTCCGGCACGCTCGTCTGCATTCGAAAAGCCATCTCGTATTGCGAAATACGCGTATCAATTTCCGGGTCGCCGTAGTCGGCGAGGTGCTGCTCGTTCAAAGTGCGGATGTCGTCGAGCAACGCACGGCGCGAGGCCCGCGTGGTGCCCGGCGGGTTTTCGAGATACGGCACCGGGTCGCCGGTGTTGCGAAAGCGCACGCCCTGAAACCGGCTCGGCAGAAATCCCGAACCCCAATAGTAATCGTAGAAAAGCTGCCCGCACGTTTTGCCTTTGTCCGACGAGGTCATCACCACAAACGCGGGCAAATCCTGCGACTCGCAGCCCAGCCCGTACGAGAGCCACGCACCCATGCTCGGGCGACCAGGGACTTGCGATCCGGTCATAAAAAACGTGACGCCCGGCGCGTGGTTCACGGCTTCCGTGTGCATGGAGCGCACGAGGCAGATGTCATCCGCCAGCTTGCCGAGATTCGGCAGCATCGTGCTGAGTTCCATTCCGCTGTTGCCGTATTTTTGAAACGGCTTGATCGCAGGCACGGCGGGCCATTTGGAGACATTTGCCGTCATCGTGGAGAGTCGCGTCTGACCGCGCACACTCGCCGGGATGTCCTGCCCCTGCATCTTCGCGAGCATCGGTTTGTGGTCGAAAAGGTCCACATGCGAGCATCCCCCGCCCTGCCATAGACACACGACGCGCTTTGCCTTCGGTGGAAAATGCGGCAGCCCCGGCAGCGTCTGCGCTCCGAGGCTTTCGCTCGAAAGCAGCGAAGCCAGCGCCGCGCCGCCAAGCCCCTGCGCCGTGCGCCCAAAGAACTGCCGCCGCGTGACGCGCTCCATGTTGGTGAGAAAGTCGTGGTTCATTCGCGTGTGAGTGATTGGTCGAGGTTGAGGATGGCGAGGCAGACGGCGCTCATCGCAGCGTGCTCGGCAGGATTGAGTTTCTCCGCTTTCGGAGCGGTGCCGATGGCGACTGCGGCGGCGGCGGATTTTTCATCCTGCTGATAAATGACGAGCTGCTTTTCATACGCACGCTGAAGCACTGCGATCTGCTCCGGCTTTGGTGCGCGGCCCATCACGCGGCGAAAGGCCCATGTTGCGCGGGCGACGGTATCCGGCGCGGATTCCATCGCCCGCTGCGCAAGTACTCGCGCGGCTTCGGCCCAAGTCGGATCATTCAGTGTGGTGAGTGCGTGGAGCGGCGTGGATGTGGTGCCGCCGCGGACTTTGCAGACCTGACGCGATGAGGAATCGAACATATTCACCGGCGAAATCGTCCGCCGCCAGAAGGTGTAGATACTGCGGCGGTAGAGGTCGCTGCCTTTGGAATCCGGGTAGGTAAAATCGCGCTCTTTCGTGATTGCGAGCGGCTCCCACACGGAATCCGGCTGGTACGGATACACCGGCTTGCCTCCCATTTTCAAATCGAGCAGCCCGCTTGCGGAGAGCGCGACATCGCGCAGCACCATCGAGGGTGCGCGGAAGCGCGATGCGCGGGCCATCAGCCGATTCTCCGGGTCACGCGCAAGCAGTTCTTTGGAAATGCGGCTGTCCTGCCGGTAAGTCGCGCTGTTCACGATCAGCCGCACGATATGTTTCTGGCTCCATCCCCGCTCGCGAAACTCCACTGCGAGCCAATCGAGCAGCGCCATGTGCTGCGGATACTCGCTCTGCACGCCAAGGTCTTCCACCGTCTTCACGATGCCCGTTCCGAAAAAATACTGCCACACGCGATTCACCTGCACCCGTGCAGTCAGCGGATGCTCCGGCTGGAAAAGCCACCGCGCAAAGCCGAGCCGGTTGCGCGGCGCATCCGCAGCCATCGGCGTAAGAAAAGCGGGCGTCGCCATCGTCACCTCGTCCTTCGGGTTCAAGTATTCGCCGCGATCATAGATGTGCGTTTTGCGCGGCTTCTCGTCACTCATCACCATCGCGCGCGGCAAAGTCTGGCGATGTTCATTCAGCGATTTCTCCGCCGCCTTCAAATCGGCGCGGGCCTTTGCGAGCGCGGCGGGCGCGTGGTTTTTGGAAATGTAATCGCGCAGCTTCTTCGCCTCGTCCTTGGTGCGCTCCGGCTTTTTCAGAATGGCGGCGATGTCATCCGGCAGCGTCTTCCCTTCGAGCATCTCCGCCTTCTCGTAGGCGGCCACGGTTTCGGGGGATTTCTCTGCGGCAGACTCCGCTTTCTTTGCTGCCGCGAGCGCCGCTTCGAGCTTCGTGAGCTTTGTCTTTTGTTCCTCGGTGCCCACGATGATGGATGGCTCGGCGATACGATACTGCCCGTTGCCGGACGGCGTGCCGGTCTCGGGCACGTTGTTAAACATCGCCATCATTGAGTAATAATCGCGCTGGGTGATTGGGTCGTATTTGTGGTCGTGACACTGCGCACACGCGACCGTCAGCCCCAGCCAGTTCGTCGCCGTCGTGTCTATGCGGTCGAAGAGGATCACATTCCGCTGCTCCTCCGGGATCGCGCCGCCCTCGCCGTTCAGCATGTGGTTGCGGTTAAACGCCGACGCGATGTGCTGCGACTCCGTCCGCCCCGGCAGTAAATCCCCCGCAAGCTGCTCGATGCTGAATTGCTCGAACGACATATCCGCATTCAGCGCGTTCACCACCCAATCGCGCCAGATATATTGATGCGTGTCGCCCTCCTGCTGAAAGCCATTGCTATCCGCAAACCGCGCCGCATCCAGCCACGGCAGCGCCATCCGCTCGCCAAAGTGCGGCGACGCCAGCAACCGCTCCACCAGCATTGCATAAGCATCCGGCGAAGGGTCCGCCACAAACGCATCCACCTCCTCCGGCTTCGGCGGCAGGCCGATTAAATCGAGCGACAACCTGCGAATCAGCGTCTCCCGCGACGCCTCACGCGAAGGCTGCAAGCCCGCAGCCTCCAGCTTTTCCAAAACAAAACCGTCCACCGCATTCCTCGCCCACCGTGCATCCTTCACCTGCGGCACCGGCGGGCGCACCGGCGCGATGAACGCCCAGTGCGCCGAGTAATTTGCCCCCTCATCAATCCACCGCTTCAGCAGCTCCCGCTGCGCCGCCGAAACATGCCGGTTTGCCTTCGGCGGCGGCATCACCTCATCGCGGTCATCCGTCAGCAGTCGCTTCATCATCCCGCTCTCCACCGACTTGCCGGGCACGATGGCGTGCAGCTTCACCGCAGCCTCGCGCACATCCAGCCGCAAATCCCCCTCCCGCTTATTCGGGTCCTGCCCGTGACAATAAAAACAGTTCTCCGAAAGGATAGGCCGGATGTCGCGATTAAAATCCAGCGGCGCAGCCTGCGCAGCGAAGGAGGCAAAAAGAAAAATAGCAGACCGGGAAAGCACGCTGCGACAAGTAAGCGCCGGAGCCATTTGTTTGAAGGAAAAAGCGGCGCGTCTTATTGCAAAGTAGTCCAGTCACGCCGTGACTGGTTGCGCGGAAAGCCCCTCCGAGCAGTTACGGCGCAACTGGACTACAAAACCAACCAAGGCTTTACAACCGAGCACGGCTGCTCTTGTCATCCCGCGATGACCTTAAACTTTGCCAGCAAAGCCGCTCCTGCCGCCGTCCAAATCCGGCTTCTCACCAGCGAGCAGCGCAACCAACTCCCGCCGGAAATCACGGAGGCGGAGTTCTCGCTAAAGCCCGGCTCGCGCATTTTCCTGCACAGTAATTCCACGCTCTACGCGGGCCTCGGCGCGATGGCGAAAGTGAACGCCGATACGGTGCGCCTCGCTGCCGGAGCAGCGGCGATGGCTTTGAAGAAAACGGGGCGCAATCGCTTCGTCATGCAGCTCTCCGAGTGGGCGCAGTTCACGGGCGCGGCAGTCGAGGGCATCGTGCTCGCGGACTATCGCTACGAAGATTTCAAAACGAAAAAGACGCACCCGATTAGCGCCGTCACCATCATAGTCCCGGCGGCGAGCCTCACCGCTGCGCGCAAAGCTGGCGAACGCGCTGCGACCATCGCCCGCCACACGAATCTCGCACGCGGAATCGCAAACCGGCCCGGCAATGTCATCTATCCCGAAACCCTCGCGGAAGAAGCGCAGTGGCACGCGAAAAAGTTCGGAGTGAAATGCACGGTGCTCGACGAGAAGAAACTGAAAGCTGGGAAGTTTGGCGGGATTCTTTCCGTCGGAAAAGGCAGCGAACGCCCGCCGAGAATGATCGTCCTGGAACACGCGGGAGGCCCGAAGAATGAGGCTCCGCTGGTTTTCATCGGCAAGGCGGTGACTTTTGATTCCGGCGGCATTTCCATCAAATCAGCGGCGGATATGGAGAAGATGATTTGGGATAAATGCGGCGGTGCTGCGGTGATTTGCGCGATGTTTGCACTCAAGGAACTTGGGGTGAAAAAGAATGTCGTCGGCCTCATCCCGTCTGCGGAGAATATGCCCAGCGCAAACGCTTACCGCCCCGGCGACATCGTGACTTGTTACGACGGAAAAACCGTGGAGATCATCAACACCGACGCCGAGGGCCGCATGTTGCTCGCCGACGCGATTGGGTTTGCGCGGCGGAATCTCAAAGCCCGCGCAATCGTGGATATTGCGACGCTGACCGGCGCTTGCGGCATCGCGCTCGGCGACACGATTGCCGGGCTGTGGAGCAATGATGACGCACTGGGGAATAGCATCTCCGCCGCATCGAAAGAAGCCGGCGAGCAAACATGGCCCATGCCGCACGTCCCCGCGTTTGATGAACAAATCCGCAGCGAAATGGGACTTTTGAAAAACAGTGGTGGTCGCCTCGGCGGAGCCTGCACCGCAGCCGCATTCCTCCGCGCATTTGCCGAGAAAACACCGTGGGCGCATCTCGACATCGCCTACACCGCCTACCGCGACAAAGAGGCTCCCGCACTCGCACGAGGTGCGAGCGGTTTCGGCGTCGGCACGCTCGTGCGCCTCGCGGAGCAATTCTGATTTTTTCCCATGAATCTGCCGAACAAACTCACGCTCTCGCGTTTTGCGATGACGGCGCTTTTCGTTATCTGCATGTCCATGGGCGAAGAGTGGGAACTACTCCACGCGCCGGGACGCGCGGCGGGCTGGAACTTCGGCTACACTTTCGCATTCGTCCTTTTTATCGCCGCATCCATCACCGACTTCCTCGACGGCTACCTCGCGAGAAAGCACCAACTCGTCACCAACTTCGGCAAGCTTATGGACCCGCTCGCAGACAAGGTCATGATGGCAGCGGGATTCATCACACTCATTCCACTGCGCGCGATTCCCGCATCCATCGCGATTATTTTAATCAGCCGCGAATTTCTCATCACCGGCCTCCGCCTGCTGGCGACCAATCGCGGGATCGTCCTGCCCTCCGAGAAACTGGGGAAACACAAGACTCTGTGGCAGATTATCACCGTCGGCTACTTTCTGCTCATGCTCAGTATCATGGAGTTCATGCGAGCCGGAATCCTCCCCGCAAACGAAGGCACATGGTGGACAATCGCATGGACCTACGGCGGAAGAAGTCTGCTCGGCATCGCAGTAGTCCTCACCATCTGGTCCGGCTGCGCCTATTTCTGGCGTCACCGCGATCTCGTCGCGGAGTGAAGCGGGCGAAGGGAAAATGGCTCGCTGTGGCGTTGACCAGCCCACTACTCGCGAGTAGTTACCCAGCATGACGGCGACCGAGATTATCCACGAAATGGAATGCCTACCGCCTGCGGAACTCGCGGAAGTCGTTCGCTACGCAAAAGAACTGGACAAACACCGACCGATGTCCGGCGCGGAGCTTACTGAAATAGCTCATCGCATGGTGAATACAAGCGACCCAGCCGAAGCGGATCGGCTCCAAGAAGAGTTAGTCAAAGGATTCTACGGCGAGAAATAGCGACGTGCCAAAGATTCGCCGTCAAAACCTACCCCGCGCAGTGATTGAGCATCTTGCGCTTCGAGTGCGGGAGCGGGAAATCTGTTTGGAGTCATGGTCCTTTGCGAAATCACGCAAATGCTTCGATACGATCTGCATAAACACAGACGAGCTTGTTTGCAGGAAGCAACGATTCGATCTGCAACCACACGGAGGCGAGGAATCGGTGGAACTCAGCGCGGCGCATATTTCCGAAACGGAGATGCACGACCCAAGGCGGCGAATTGCTCACGAGAATGCGATCCGAAAAATCTGTATCCTTCGTGACAATAACCAATTGCTTCATTCAAGCATGATTCCATAACTCGCGATCTGATGGGTTGCTGCCAAAATCCAGCGCATGAAAGACGGGCAGCGAAGGCTCGAAAGCAAGCCGCGTTGGTAAATTCTCATCCAACAAAAATCCAATCACGCGAGCGCGGCGATTTGAAAATGATTTCCCATCAAACGCGACGCCCATTCCATGCAAGCAAGCACGTCCTTCCGTGTGAGCGATGGATATTCCTCCAGCACATCCTCCACCGAATCACCCGCTGCCAGAAACTCCATCACCGTCTGAGCAGTAATGCGGGTGCCCTTCACCACAGGGCGACCGTTGCAAATGGCGGGGTCAATAATGATGCGGTCTTTCATGCACGAAACATGTCGTCAATTAACCGGGATGACAACTGCACATTTACTGCACTGTTGAATGATTTCGCTCAAAAACTCTTCCGCATGTTGCTTGGAAGAATGTTCAGCTCGTTGCGGTATTTCGCGACGGTGCGGCGGGCGATGGGGATGCCTTTCTTTTCCAGCATCTCCACGATTTCCTTGTCGCTCAACGGACTCAGCGGGTCTTCTTTCGACACCATCTCGGCAATCACGCCTTTTACGCTCGTGTTGCTCATGGATGCGCCACCGGCAGTTTGGTAGCCGGGCGTGAAGAAATACTTCATCTCAAACACGCCATGCGGAGTGGCCATGTACTTGCCGGAGATTGCGCGGCTCACCGTCGTCTCGTGGACACCGACGACATCGGCGATTTGCACCATCGTCATCGGCTTCAATCCGCTCGGTCCCTGCTCCAAAAACTCCTTCTGCCTCGCTACGATTTCGTGCGCGATGTTTGAGATCGTCTGCTGGCGCTGGTGGATGCTTTTGATGAGGAATTTTCCGCTGCGGATTTTTTCCCGGATGTATTCGCGCACGTCCTCTTTATTGCCGTCCTGCGCCATGAGGTCTTTGTAAGTATTGCTGATGCGCAAATGCGGTATCTGGTCGCCATTGAGCGAAATCACCCACTGCCCGCCGATTTTCTCCACTGTCACATCGGGCAGCACGTAGTGGTTCGGGTCTGGCGAAAAAATCTGTCCCGGCTTCGGGTCGAGCGTCGCGATGAAATTGGCCGCACGCTGCACGGCATCCACATTCGTTCCGCAACGACGAGCGATTTCAGGAAAGCGTTTTTTGCCAAGGTCCTCGACATGATTCAGCGCGATTTTCCACTCCAGCGAGCCTTCTTTGCCGATGCGCTTGAGCTG
>JANMLS010000279.1:0-9488 GCA_031372675.1 Verrucomicrobiaceae bacterium | reverse complement strand
GTGAGGTGCCGTGCGCCGAGGCCGTGTCCCCAATCTGAAGTGATGATCTCGTTTGCCGTCGTGAGGGTCGCGTAATTGGCGGGCGGGGCGCGCATTCCGAGGTCTACGAGGTTGTTGTTCTTGTGGCCGGAGATGCGCTCGACTTCGATGAATTGCCCCGCGATTTCGGCTGCGGAAAGATTGCGCGACCAGCCGTCGAGACCGCTTGCGCAGAACTTGCAGCCATAAGCACAGCCGACTTGCGTGCTCATGCAAATCGTCCGTCGATCGCTGGCTTCGCCGTAAAGCGCGGGCGATGCGGGGATGAGGACGCTTTCGATGAGCGCGCCGTCTGGCAGCCGAAACAGGAATTTCTGCGTCGTATCTTTCGAGCCAAGAACACGCACATTTTCCAGCCGCACAAACGGAAACTCCGCGATGAAACGAGCCCGCAGAGCAGCCGGCAAATCGCTCATTTTTTCGTACGACTCCGCACGCTTTCCATACAGCCAGCGCATGACCTGGCCACCGCGATATTTTGGCTCGCCCAGTTCGACGAGGCGTTGCTCAAGCTCGGGCAGCGTAAGATTTTGCAGGACTAGCGGCGTGGTGTTCACAGATGAATGATTGGCTTACGGCATTGTTGCGATAATGGAAAGCGTGTCATGCGCATACTCCTCGTTTTCATACTGCTCGCGGTATCCACATTCGCTGTGGAAACAAAAGTCGGACCGCCTTCCGGCTCATTGCTCATCCACGGCGGCGGCGCGTTGATGCGCGAGACGGTGGATGAATTTATCGCTCTCGCAGGAGGAAAAGACGCGCCGTTTGTGATTATCCCGACCGCTGACTCGAACGACGACTGGGGCGCACAATACGTGGAGAAAGGATTTCTCACACGCGCTGGTTGCAAAAACGTGACCGTGCTCCACACGCGCAATCGCGATGTCGCGAACAGTCCGCAGTTTATCGAACCACTCACGAAAGCCCGTGGCGTCTGGCTCGGCGGTGGACGCCAATGGAGGCTTGCGGACGCTTACCTTGGCACGCGCGTCGTGGTGGAAATGCACGCGCTCCTTGCGCGCGGCGGAGTCATCGGCGGAAGCAGCGCGGGCGCGACGATTCAAGGCAGCTACATGGTCCGTGGTGCACCGGAGGGAAATCACATCATGATGGCGAAAGGCCACGAGGAAGGTTTCGCGTTTCTCAAAAACACCGCAATCGACCAGCACCTGATCGCTCGTGGTCGGCTTGATGACATGCTCGGCGTCCTCGTCGTGCATCCCCATCTACTTGGAATCGGAATTGATGAAGGCACGGCGATTGTGGTGAAGGGCGACCGCGCAAAGGTCATCGGGAAAAGCAAAATCGCAGTGTACGATTCCGCGTTCACACCCGGCGCGGATGGCAAACGCTATTTCCTCATCGACACTGGCGGCACGCTGGACCTCGCGACCCGCCGTCCCGCGCAGTAGTTGCCTACATGAAGCCCTTCGCGCGCAGTTTCTGCATCGCGTTGCGCTCGTGGTGGTCCTGGGCGCGACCGGCTCGCTCGCTGGTTCTGGTGTTCGCGAGTTCTTCTACAATTCCGTCAATCGTGTCGGCCTGGCTTTCCACGGGGCCGGAAATCGGCCAGCAGCCTAGCGAGCGGAACCGATAGCGATTTCCGTTTGGCGCAGTCCGCGCGAAATACATCTGCGGAATCGGGATTCCTTCGCGCTGAATGTAGAGCCAGATGTCGCGCTCGCTCCAGTCGAGCAACGCCTGCACGCGGACGTGCTCGCCGGGATTGCAGCTCGTCGTGAACTGATTCCAGAACTCCGGCGGCTGGTCTTTGTAGTCCCATTCAAAATCCTTCGTGCGCGGGGAAAAGTAGCGCTCTTTCGCACGGGTCGGGTCTTCGTCGCGGCGGATGCCGGTAATGAGCGCGTCCCATTTATGCTCGGCCATCACTTGCTGAAGCGCTGCGGTTTTCAGCTCGTGCGTCACGGTCACGGGGTCGGCAGTTTCGTAGCCAATCGGCCCGCGCTCCTCGTATTCGCCGGTCCCGGCGCGGGCGTCCTCGTTGATTTTCACGATGAGATTCAGGTTGTGATACTCCACCGCCCAATCGCGATACGCGATCATCTCGGGGAACTCATACGTCGTATCAATGTGCAACAGCGGATACGGGATATGCCCACCAAACGCCTTGCGCGAAAGCCAGATGAGCACGTTGGAATCCTTGCCCATGCTCCACGGCATACAGATGTTTTTGAAATGATGATACGCCTCGCGGATGATGTACACACTCTGCGCTTCGAGCGCATCGAGGTGGTCCGCATCGGTGCGCGATACTTTTTCAGGGAAAAAGACGGGCGGCTTGCCCGGTTCAGGTGCCGGATAGAGCTTGCTGTAAGCAGGATGGTCGCGGAAATCGAGGTTCACGGTAGTAAAAGGAGCGCGAGAAAAGCAGAATATCCGATATTGTCTATCGGAAAAATAGACATTTAGCGGATAGCCGTTGATTTTGTTCGCTGGAAGGCTGTCGGAAATACCCTCGTAATTTTTGATCTACGGTATTAAACAAAGGGACGTGCCGATGAAACTCGAACTTTCAAGCTTGGAAAACGCTGTTGCCGCACTTGAGAAATCAATCGCAGCCATAGCCGCCCACGGCGCTGCAATCCCAGAAGTCCTCAAAGACACGATTCGCAGCGGCGTCATCCAAAACTTTGAAGTAGCCTACGAGCAGTGTTGGAAAATGATGAAGCGTTGGCTCGAAAACAACGTGAATGCTGAATCCGTGGATGGAGTTACGCGCCGTGAACTTTTCCGACTGGCCGCTGAAAGCCAGCTCATCGCCGATGTGGATGTTTGGATGAGATTTCACACTGCCCGGAACGCCACTTCCCACACATACGATTGCAGCGCAGCAGCCGAGGTAGAAGCCGCCGCATACGCATTTCTTGAATCGGCTCAGTGCTTTCTAAAACGCATCCGGGAGAAAAATGATTAACCTCTCACCCGACAACCTCGCTGAAATAAAGCGGATACTCGGCGCACATGTGCCGGATTGTGAAGTGCGCGCATTTGGCTCCAGAGTGACAGGAGGCGTGAAACCATACTCGGACCTCGACATTGCAATCATGGCTCCCGACCGACTCTCCATCTTCGTAATCGGCGCACTTCGCGAAGCCTTTCAAGAATCAGCGCTGCCATTCCGAATAGATGTCTGCGACTGGCACTCCATGCCGGACAGTTCGCAGCAGGCGATTGAAAGGCAGCACGAAGTAATTCAAATGCGGACACCGGAGTTAGCCGCCCCGTAAGCCCGCAGTCCGCTCCCAGTCGCCCGCCCAGCGACAGGCGCGACCTTCCCCGCTCAGCGCAACGCCCAAATCGCCAAAATCCTCGACGCCGAAGACGCCCATGCCGGGCAAATCGAGAGCTTCGAGCGCGAAGCGGAGACGTGGGTGAATCTCGGCCTGCATCCGCGCATCTTCGCCGGTAAATAAATAAAACACCCTTGGCAAAAACATACCGCCACGCCATCTTCCGCCAGTTCATCCGCGTCACAAACAGACTCACTTTCCGCTGACAAAACCAAGTCATCACTACCAACAATGACCACACTCGATTACCCTCACATCATCACCGCGAATGGAGACGCTGCCCACTTGGAGCGCATCCCCCGCATCCGAGTAGCGCAAATCGCTGCTGACCATCTTGGCTACGGTTGGTCTGCGGAGGAAATCGCCCGTCAATACCCGCACCTCACCCTCGCCGAAATCCACGCTGCCCTCGGCTACTACTATGACCACCGCGAGGAAATTGACGCCGAACTCGCTGACGAACTAACCGAACTCGACCGCGCCAGCGTGATCCCCTCATCCCTGCTCCGCCTGCGCCTCATCGCTGCCCGGCAAAATCGGGCAGCATGACCCCGCTCTACCTCGACGTTCACGTTCCCGCCGCCATCGCCGCGCAGCTTCGCACCCGTGGAGTGGATGTGCTCACCGCGCAGGACGACGCCACCACGGAACTCACCGACCCCGACCTCCTCGCCCGCAGCACCGCACTCGGGCGGCTGCTATTCACACAAGACATCCGATTCAAAGCCCTCGCCGAAAATTGGCAGCGCGAAGGCCGCAGTTTCGCGGGCCTCGTATTCGGACATCAACTCCACGGCTCCATCGGCCAATACGTCCGCGACCTCGAACTCATCTCCAAAGCCACCGACCCGGCGGATTGGAACGGACAGGTCGAGCAACTGCCGCTGCGATGACCTACCCCGACCCAGAAACCGTCCCGCCCGTCTGGCGAATCGGCGACGTGATCCTCGACCGCTACGAAGTGCAGCAAATCTTCACCAGCGGCGGCATGGGGCTGGTCTATCGCGCAGACCATCGCGGCTGGGGCATGGCCCTCGCGGTGAAATCGCCAAGGCCCGAGTTCCTCCAAACCGCCGGGCAAATCGAGAGCTTCGAGCGCGAAGCGGAGACGTGGGTGAATCTCGGCCTGCATCCGCACATCGTCAGTTGCTACTATGTCCGCCGCCTCGGCGGCATCCCGCGCATCTTCGCGGAGAGTCCGCTGGTTTATTCAAAGGTTGAGGAACCATGACACTTGAATCGAGTCCGTATCGTCGGCAGAGTCCTCTAACGAATGCAACATACCGAACATCTCGCAGGTTACGCCCAAACGCAGGTCGGTGGAAAAGCGCTCCTTTCTCGGGTGAATGGGCGGTTTTACACCCCTGAGTTTCTGGCCTCGCAGCTTGCTGAAGTGCTCATTGCTGAAGTTTCGACTTTTGCCCGGCGTGAGGTTCGAGTGATTGATCCGTTTTGCGGTGATGGACGCCTTGTATCCGCGTTCCTTCGCGCTGCGGCAGAGTCGCCAAAGTTTGATGGTGCCAGCTTCCATATTTCACTTTGGGATAATGATGCCGACGCTGTCGCTGTCGCTCATGAACTGGTGAGTGCCACCGTTCAGAGGCTCGGATTGCGCGTTGAAATAGTAGCGGAAGCCGGGGATACGTTTTTGCGCGATGCTTCTGGCGAGTATGATTTACTGCTGACAAACCCACCGTGGGAGGCGCTGAAACCCGACCGCCGCGAAGTCGAATTGCTCTCGCCGGAAGAGGGGGCGGGATACGTCTCTGCGCTGCGTGAGTACGACACGCGACTGGCGCGACTGCTGCCTCAGTCCCAACCCGAGAAGAAGTTTTCTGGCTGGGGGACAAATCTCTCGCGGTGTGGCCTCGAAATCTCGCTCCGGCTGCTTCGTAGTGGCGGATGGTGCGGGATTATTCTCCCAAGCTCGCTGTTCAACGATCAGGTGAGCGCACGATTTCGACGTTGGTTTTTCCATGAAGCGGCGATTCGGAGGCTGCTCGCTTATCCCGCAGAGGCACGGCTTTTCACCAGTGTAGATCAGACGTGCGCGGCAGTGATTTTTGAGCGGACATCCGATGCAGAGTTTGCGCCGTTGCTATCGCGTTTTGATGCTCACCGCCGACTGATAGGGGAGGGTCGGCTTGAATTTAGCCGCCCGGAATTGGAGCGGCTTGGATACGCCATACCTCTCGACCTGTCCGCTGATGAAACCAGTCTGCTGCTCCGCCTTTCTCCGCTCCCACGAATGAATGACTTGTGCAGCGATGAGCCGGATGCGCTCTGGCTTGGTCGGGAATGGGACGAGACAGGCTACCAACGGTTCACAGCGGCAACCGGGACGGTTCCTTTTATAAAAGGGCGCACGGTTTCGCGTTACGCGGTGCTGCATTCGTTTGGGGAGTTTGTGAGCGACTCATCGAGTCGTGCGATGCCCGTATCCACGGCTCACGCAAGGCTTACATGGCGCGATGTTTCGCGGCGCTCGCAAGTGCGCAGGATGATAGCCACGCTGCTTCCGGCGGGTTGTGTCACGGGTAATTCGTTGCACGTCGGCTATTTTAAAGACGGCGATGCTGAGAAACTCCACGCGCTACTCGGCATCATGAATTCGTTGCCTTTTGAATTTCAGCTCCGCTCAAAACTCGGCACTGGCCATGTGTCGCTTGGCAGTGTGCGCGAGGTGCGTGTGCCATCGCTCGACAACGAGCAAATGGTGAGTGCGCTCGCGGGCTTGACCCAGCGCGTAATGAGCGGCGAGGCGGGAGCGGAAGCGGCGCTTGAAGCTGCTGTCGCACGCGCATTCAACCTCTCGCGGGAAGAGTTCGTAATGTTGCTCAGTCATTTTGATCGACTGGAGCAAGACTTCCGCACGGAGATGCTGGTTGCTTTCGACTCGAGCAATGGCACGCAAGAAGAGCTACCGGAGAAGGGTAAATGCGATATTCGCCAGCCCGCCCTACGCGGCTTAGAGGTCAAAATTCCGAACCATTATTCCGCGAAACTCAGCAAGCTCGACCTCGACGTTGCCGTTGCCGTGCAGCCGGGCGGGAACTGGAAGAGCATTCCTCACGAAGTTCCCTCGAAGCGCATTGAGCAAATCCGTGTCAGTTTCGCCGCCGGGGAAGGCAGCCGCTCCACTTACTACGGTCGTCTGCATCCATCCCGCCCCGCTTACACGATCAACACGTATTTCAACCGACCAGGTAACGGGTGCCACCTGCACTACGATTACGCGGGCGGACAACATCGCGTATTGTCCGAGCGGGAAGCGGCGCGGATTCAATCTTTCCCGGACTCCTTTGTATTCTCCGGCGCTCACCTTTCGGTGCAGAAGCAAATTGGAAACGCGGTGCCGCCGCTTCTCGCGTTCCAGATCGCCCGCACGTTGCCGGTGAAGGGGCAATACGTGGATTTATTCAGCGGAGCCGGTGGGCTCTCTCTCGGCTTTCGCTGGGCTGGATGGGAGCCGATTGTCGCAAACGACATTGAGAAAAACTTCATCGAAACCTACAGCCGCAACATTCACCCCGAGGCGGTGACAGGAGACATCCGAGAGCCCCACGTTTTTCGCCGACTCTTGGAAATCATCGCTCGTGAACGCCGTGACGGCGTTCCGCTACTCGTCATCGGCGGCCCTCCATGCCAAGGGTTTTCCACTGCGGGCAATCGCCGCTCGCTCGGCGATGAGCGCAATCATTTGTTCAAGGAGTTTAAGTCGCTGGTAGAAGCAATCCACCCAGATGGATTCATTTTCGAGAACGTGACCGGCCTTTTGAGTATGGACGGTGGCGCAGTGTTTGACCTGATTCGACGCGAACTACAAATCCTCGACAACCCGCTCATCCCGTGGGTTCTCAAGGCTGAGGAATATGCCGTCCCGCAGCGTCGCACTCGGCTTTTTTTGACGAATCTACCGAAACAGTGGGATGTGATTACACCACCGGAACCGTTCACCGGAATGGAGCCGCAAGACACGTTGTTTGGCCGCACCTTGAGGGCGATTTCCGTCCAAGATGCGCTTGGCGACCTTCCGCCGTTACGCCCCGGCGAAGATGGCTCATTCAAAGACTATCTTTGCGAGCCACGGCACCCGTATCAGGCGTTGATGCGAGGGCGCATTGATGCTGGGGAATATCTCGCTGCGATTCGATCCGGCGCAGGTCAGTCGAAGGCAGACTCCGCACGCACGTAACGCTCATCATCCCAGCGGCGAGAAAGCTCCGCTGCTGTCAGAGCCATCGCTTCGGCGAGCAATGTTTTTACTTGGGCAAATTCGTCCGGCCATTCTGCGGGGAGCTTTTTCACAAGGCGGCGCAGTCCACTTTCCAACACGTCGTCAGATTTGCGGCGCATCAGCCGCGCAGTCTCCGTGTCGAGGTGGTGTAACTGCTCTGCTTGCGCTTCGAGCAAATGGAGGGCCGTCGATATCGCCAGCTCTCCCGCTGGCGTAGAGATGACATTGGCGCTTCGATTGCCCTTCTCAAAATATCCGTGCAACGCCCGCAGTGCGATTCGGCAGCGGCGGGCTTTTTGTTCGACTGCATACTTTGTTGTTCGTGCCGTCCGCTTCATCTGCGTGAACCGCGTGAGATGTTCGCTCACAGTCAGGTCCGAAAACTCCACGTCAAAATCCGCGAAATGCAGATTCAAAAGATGCAGCAGGAATCCAAAGTGTCCCGCCTGCTCGAATCGTTGAAGCACGGACATGAAGGTATGCCGACTGTCGCGCAGCAGCTTGCTGAGGCGGAGCGCGGATTCGTCGCTACTAACGGAGTCTTTGCGGAGCTTCCACAGTGCGTGACTGTGCCATGAAACGATTTCAATGTCTGCCGCATCCAGCCTCCGCAGATGCTCTACATCGCTGAGAGTCATTCGATTGTTTTTTGCGCTGTTACACGACTTACAGAGCATCTGAAACTCTGGGCGATGCGTGAACCCGAGTGAGATGGGGCCAATGTGATCTGCATCGCACGGCCCAGCGTGACCGTATCTACAAATGCTCGTTCGGAAATTTGTGCGCACCAAGCCCATGAGCCGATCAGCGGCGATCCAATCCCCATCCGCCCAATACTCAAACACCCGGCGGTCGGTGACGTAACGAGCGAGGTTTTCCTGATGTCTCCCCGTATCGGCGGAGCCGCGACAGCACAGATTGAATGAGTGAAATCCGTCGAAGCGATCCGGCGGGTTTGCCATCGCGCCAGGGCTGAGCAGTGGAGGTTCTGATGGGATGTAGTCGCGCTCAAGCCATTCGAGGCAGCTTTCGATACTCGCAAAACTCGTAGGCACAGCCACGCCCTTCGCTTTGAACAACGAAGGCAAACGGGAAAGCAACTCAGCACCACATACGGTATGCAATTGGCGCACGATCTCCGTCACGCTTGCGAACAACGGCAAAATAAACTCTGGCGGCAGTCCGAGAAGTTTAGTGATGCGTCCGCGCAAGATATTATTTGGATAAACGCGGCGAAGCTCAAGGACGCGACCGCATCGCTTGCACGGCTTGCGTCCTGTCGGGTGGAGCCGTTTGGCGCATCTGCTAATCCACTGTTCACTGTCGGGCGATATGCCCATTGATCTCGCCTTCTCTCGCCACCAATCACGCCGAAGATGATGCGTATCTTTGAATCGTCCCGTTCCTCTGTTGGATGGTGCCTCCCATTGGATTTTACCTTCATCCACAAAAGCATCCGGCATCCCGGCGTAGCTCGGATGTAGCGCAATCTCGTTCATATAAGTCACAAAGTCTGGATGCCACTCCTGACCGCGACTGCCGTAGCTTATCGATGTGGGCATACGAGTCGTCGGTTCAGGCTCCACGCTTTGGAAAGAAATCACCCACATCCGCTTTAAGCGCCTTCGCGATCTTGAGCAGGTTTAACGCAGAAACATTGACCTGCCCTCGTTCGATGCGCCCGTAGTATGCCCGGTCCAAATCCGCCTCCATCGCCGCACCTTCCTGCGACACTCCCAGAGCTTCGCGGACGGCGCGGATATTCTGCCCGAGTTTTTGGAGCAATGTGTTTGAACTCATGTCGCGAGCGTAAGCCGCCCGTCCACGGCTTTTATGTCCCGCATTAAACAGCCAATTACTACGGACGGTGGCAGATGCGGTGCGCGAGGAGAGCCGCG
>JANMLS010000249.1:0-12295 GCA_031372675.1 Verrucomicrobiaceae bacterium | reverse complement strand
TGACTTGGCCCGCGCCCGAAAGCGGAGCAAAATCCATGTCAACGTTTTGTGCGGCAGGCGGAGTGTGGAATGTCTTCACAAACTCCCATACCACCGTCCTCGCCGCGCAAAACGCCTCTATTCAATCGCGGCGTTCGGGATAAACGCACATCTTCGCAGATAGCGTATGCAGCCCATTCCCCGAATCTGCGCAAATTCGCGTCTATCTGCGGTTAAAAAACGCCCGCTCCTTCTTAGGAATCCACATGGGTCTCCCCGCTCGTGTCCGTGCTGTACGAGACCACCGTGCGGAAGACCACGTTGGCCTGCTCGAAGGACGGAACAGCACGACGAGCGTTCGTTGCGCAAAGTCAGACGCTGTGCAAAACTACACAAAGGGAGCAGTGCCGGCATCCTGCCGGGCACATGCAGCGGAATCACTCCCCAAGCTCCACATCCACCACGGCGATGGTGATGTTATCCTTCCCGCCCGCTTCCATTGCTGCGTTGAAGAGCGAGAAGACGACGGAGGCTGCGGGCAGGAGCGGCACGGCGATGCGCTCGATGTCTTTTTGCGAAAGCATGTCGGACAGACCGTCCGAGCACAAAAGGAAGCGCGCATTTTTCTCCACGGACATCGGGAAAATGTGAGGCTCGATCTCCACTTCCTCGCGGGAGCCACCGACGGATTGCGTCAGCGCGTGCATCGTGGATGGGCGGATGCCTTCCGAAGCCTGCATCAATCCCTCAGAGACGAGCAGTGCTTCCACGGAGTCATCCACCGTCACTTGCCGGTATCTGCCGCCTTCCTGCCGGTAAAGCCGAGCATCGCCGACATTAAAACCAAACAGCCCTTTATCGCTGCAAAACAGCCCGACGACCGCCGCACCAGTGCCCGCGATGTCCGGGTTTTTCACACCATCATGGAAAAGCCGGGAGTTTAATTTCTGCAAAAGAGAGCCAATGCCATCGGGAGAAATCTCAGCGCAATTTGCGAGTGTCTCGACGACTTCGCGGCTCGCATAAGCACCAGCTTTGTGCCCGCCAATACCGTCCGCGACGGCGACCAGCCACGGCACTTTTGCAAGCGCGACATTCATGGGCGCAGATGCGCTGGCCCCGCTGAATGTGCCGCCAAACAAACACGCATCTTCATTGATCTTGCGAACCCTGCCAGTGTGGCAAATCCACGCGCCCTTTGCTGTATATGTCATGTCGTTATGTCTGCGGTTTTATTCAGTGATGATGGTCGCCCGTGAAGCGGGCAAGTCGCGCAAGATGCACGACTCCCCTGCCCTTCACAAATGCAAAACCGCGCGGAGTCACCCCCGCGCGGTTTTGATGAATTTGAGGTTCTCGTTGGAGACTCGTTACTTGATGGTGACCTTTGCGCCAGCAGCTTCGAGCTTCTTTTTGATCTCTTCGGCTTCGGCTTTGGTTGCACCTTCTTTGACGGTCTTCGGAGCGCCTTCGACGAGTGCCTTGGCTTCGGCGAGACCGAGGCCAGCGACCACTGCGCGGACTTCCTTGATGACGTTGATCTTGCTTGCGCCGGCATCCGTGAGGATGACGTCGAATGCAGTCTGCTCTTCAACGGCTGCTGCTGGTGCAGCGGCTCCGCCACCACCCGCTGCGGCGACTGCCACAGGAGCTGCGGCGCTGACGCCCCACTTGGTTTCGAGCTGTTTCACGAGGTCAGCGACTTCCAGGTCGGTGAGTCCGCTGAGATTTTCAACGAGTGCGTTAATATCTGCCATGTTGTTATGTCTTTCTTTGTCGGTGTCGTCGCCACCCGAGGCTTCGGGCGAATTAAGGACGGCTGCCACCATCCCGACGAGGAACCATATGTTGTTTTGTTTTGGTTTTGAATGCGCAGCGCTCCCCTATCGAGGTGCCGCGTTCCGCTGAATGGCAGCAGCGAAAATTGGTGTTTAGGCGGCGGTTTGATCCGCCTTGGCCTGAAGGACGCGGGCGAGCTGGCTGGCTGGCTCGTTGAGGAGTCGGACGAGCTGGCTTGCTGGTGCCTGGAGCACTCCGAGGAGTGTCGCGAGAAGCACTTCGCGGCTTGGAAGGTCGGCGATGCTAAGAATCTGCTCCTTCGAGACTGCGAGGCGATCTACCACGCCGCCCTTGAGGTTCAGTTTCTTTGTTTCATTGGCAAACGTCTTCACCACCTTGGCGGCGGCTGCGGCATCTTTATCACCCACGACGACGGCTGTCTGGCCCGTGAGTTCGCCGAGGTCCGGCAAGCCAGCTTCCTTCACCGCGAGGCGGAGAAAGCTGTTCTTTACTACGATGCAACGCGCACCAGCCTTGTGCAGGCGGACGCGGAGATCGCTGAATTGGATGACATTAAGACCAGCGTAATCAGTCACGAAAACGAATGGAGATTCGTTTAGCTTCTGGTTGAGGTCGCTTACGAGAGTTGCTTTTGCAGGGTGCATGTTGTGCGGTTCCTTTCTTAGGGATTAGGCGAGTTTGAGGAATTGACCCGCGTCCACGGTGACGCCCGGTGTCATTGTCGCTGCGAGTGTGATGTTATCAACGAAGCGGCCTTTCGCGGAAGCCGGACGCGCTTTGATGACTGCATCAATAACGGTGCTGCCATTCTCGATAAGCTGCTCGGCTGTGAAGCTGAACTTGCCGACGGGGACCGCGATGTTCGCGTTCTTATCGAGCTTAAATTCCACACGGCCAGCCTTCACTTCGCGTACAGCCTTCGCCGTGTCGTCGGTGACAGTGCCTGTCTTCGGGTTCGGCATCAGGCCGCGAGGTCCGAGGACTTTACCGAGCTTGCGAACCTCGGCCATTGCCGCCGGAGTCGCCACTGCGATGTCGAAATCTTGAAAACCACCAACGCACTTTTCAATCATGTCCTTGAAGCCGACAAACTCCGCACCAGCGGCGCGGGCTGCTTCTGCGGCGGCACCTTCAGCGAAGACGAGCACGCGGACTTTCTTGCCCGAACCATGTGGAAGCGGCGTCGTGCCACGGACCATTTGGTCGGATTGTTTCGGGTCCACACCGAGACGGAACGCGATTGTGACCGTCTGGTCGAACTTTGGCGCGGGCATGGACTTCAGAAGAGCCACAGCCTCGGCGAGCGGATACACCTTTGCTCCGTCGCGCTTTTCAGCGGCGGTACGGTAGCGTTTTGAACGTTTGATTGCCATTTTGTTTTGCAGTGCTGGCGGACTTTTCTCGATTCCAAAAAGAGAAATGCCCTCCTGCGATTGTTTGGTTTAGTTTCCCCCAATCCGCAGTCAATTCGACCCCGGAAAAAGGGCGGGCAAACTATCGTCCCTCCCTTCCTTGTCAAATATCATTTCCACTTTTTTCCAGTAACCGTGCCGCATCGGATGGCGTGTTGAGGTTTGCGAAAAGCGCAGCGTCACTTTCAGCAACCGGATAAGGCGCGAGCAACCCGGCGTCGCAGGCAGCCTCAATGAAGTGATGGAGCGCGAAACGGCCTTGCTCCAGCATTTGCTCCGCGATGGTTGCGCAGGAAGTCGGATAAACTGCCGCGAGTGGCTCCCATTTTCCATCCACTGTGGGGACAAGACCGTGGCCGCGTTCTGCGGAAGATCGGACAAGGTTCGCCAGAAAGTCGGGAGTCATCGCTGGCATATCCACCGCAAGCACGAGGAGCCACGGCGAGCGGGCGCGAAGCAGCGCAGCCGCTATCCCTCCGAGCGGCCCGCAATCGGTGCGGAAGTCGGGGATGATCTCCACCGCAGGATCGGAAATGGGCGCACATTTTCCCGCGACGAAAAGCTCTGCTGGGTGCGTGGCAGAAAGTGCGGCGAGCTGTGCCTGCCAGAGCGGGCGACCGGCGAAGACGAGCGCCGCTTTGTCGCGGCCCATGCGCGTGGATTTCCCTCCTGCAATGAGTGCGGCACTGTGGATCATGCTTTCCGTTTGAGCCGTGGGCGGCATTCGCGCAAGCTCGGCTTCTATGAGCGCAATCGTTCGGCATATTTTCATCAGCACGGGACACAATTTTTACGGCCATCACGGGAACGCGGCGGGGGCGCATCCAATCGCAGAAGTGGCGGAGGTGCGCTGCGTCGCAGGCCGTGGATTGGAGGGCGACCGCTTCTTTGACTACAAGGCAGACTACAAAGGACAGGTGACATTTTTCGCGCTGGAGACATGGCGGGAGCTTTGCCAGCAGTTTGGAGTTCAGGATAAAGGGCCGGAGGTTTTCCGCCGCAATGTGATTACCGAAGGGCTGCATCTGCCATCGCTGATTGGCGTGGAGTTCACCATCCAGGGAATCCGTTTCAAGGGCACGCAGGAAGCTGCGCCGTGCGAGTGGATGGAGCAGGCGTTTTGCGTCGGAGCACACGATGCGATGAAAGGTCGCGGCGGTCTGCGTGCGCGCATCCTCAGCGACGGAGTGCTCACCTCCACTCGTGCTTCGGGTACTTGCGGGAAAGCTCTTGCTTGAGCTTCGGGTAGCTCTCTTTCCAGAAATTTGCGAGCGAGGTGGTGACTTGGACGGGACGCCAGTTTGGGGCGAGCACTTGGATAACTAGCGGCACTTTTCCGCCACCGATGCGGAGGTCCGCCGTGACGCCGTAGAGGTCTTGGATTCTCGCTCCGAGCGTGGGCTGTGCGTTTTCTGCGTAGGTGATTTTTGCGCGGCGACCGTTTGGGAGATCGAAGCGTTCAGGTGCCATGCGCTCCAGCAAATCGAGCTGCGGAGCGGAGAGCCACGATTTCACCACGCGCCAAACGTCGCGGTCTTTGATGTCGCGATAGGTGTTTGCGCCGAGGCAGAGTTGCTCGACGAGCGTGTGACGGTCTTCCTCGCCGAGCGGCGGCAGCTCATATTCCGGGCACCATGCGGCGAGCTGGTTGAGGCGGAGAATCCACTGCTCTACGTCGTGGTTCCAATTATCCAGCGTGAGTCTGCCCGCCTTCACCTCGGCTGCGAGAATGACAGCAGCTTGCTCGCTGGGCACATCGTCCGTGCGCTCCACGCGAATCTCCAAATCATGAAAGCGGGCGACTCGACGCGCCATCACGCGGCGCTGGGTGGATTCGTAAAAAACCTCCGTGCGCTCGCTAAACGCCTCCGGGAAAAGCTCGCGCAGCCATTCCTCGCGAACGGCTGTCGCCTGCGTGATGAGCGTCTGCACATCATCGCGCGAATCCACCTCGCGGATTTCCCCGGCCACGAGCAGCGTCGCATCCTGCACGACACTCTCGCGAGCAAGCACGCCGCGACGCCCGTGGACGAGCTGCACGCGCAGCGTCCCACGGTCCAGACGCATCCCCACTTGATCGGGAAAACCCGCGAGCACACAGCGAGCGAGCGCCTCGGCGGAAGTATCGCGCATCACGCAATCCAGCCCTTCGTCTTTCGCAATCGCGAGGAATTGCCGTGCGAGTGCGCACGCTTCCCGCGAGGCGATTCCGTTGATGCCGGATGCGCGGAGATGCTGCGGATTAAAGCCCGCGTCCTCCGCGATATTTAGCGCCCGCATCATCATAAAAAGATCGCTCTCCACGCCGGAGCCGAGCAGCCGCTCGCGCTCCTCCTGCTGCTGTTTGCCATTCGCTCGCGGGAGCACCGGCTTTCCTTGCGTGAGCGCAGCGATTTCGCAGACGGCAGGCACACAGCCCGCAGCATCCGCCGCGAGAAGCATCCGCGCATATCGCGGGTGGACTGGGAATGCGAGCATCCGCCGCCCCAGCGCTGTGATTGAGCCGCTCGCAGCGTCGAGCGCACCGATGTCTTCGAGCAGCGTGGTTGCGCGAGAAAGCGATTTGGAATCCGGCGGTTCCAGCCAGCGAAATGCGGCCACATCATCCACGCCCGATGCTTTCAAAGTGAGCACCACTTCCGAGAGATCGAGCCGCCGCACTTCCGGCACTTCCTGCGCGGCGCGGTCGCGATGCTCGCGGTCCGTCCACAAGCGCAGGCAGACGCCCGGCGCAGTCCTCCCCGCGCGGCCTGCACGCTGGTCGGCGCTTGCGCGGGAGATGCGCTCGACGAGCAGCGTGTTGATTCCGCGATGCGGATCAAACCGCGCAATTTTCGCAAGCCCCGCATCAATCACCACGCGCACGCCATCAATCGTCAGCGAAGTCTCCGCGACATTCGTACTCACGATGACCTTCCGCTTTTCATACCGTGAAATCGCCGCGTCTTGCTCGCTGGGTGGAAGCTCGCCGTGCAGCGGCAGCACCACAAATCCACTGCCAGCGCGGGAGCTGCGAATCGCCTGAATCGTGCGCTGGATTTCATACGCGCCGGGCATGAAAACGAGCACGTCGCCCTCGGTGAGCGGCGCGAGTTGTTCGAGCACATTGGCCGCAGCATCCCACACCGCGCATTCGTCGGGATTCACTGCGCGATCTAAATAGCGAATCTCCACGGGGAACGTCCGGCCCTCGCTTGTGAGCGTCTCGCAGGGCGCGAGATATTTCCCCAGCGCAGCGGTTTCCAGCGTCGCGGACATGACGATGATTCGCAAATCGGGACGCCGCTTTTCCTGAAGCTCCAGCGCCTGCGCGAGCGTGATGTCGCCATAAAGATGCCGCTCGTGAAACTCATCGAACACCAGCACCGACACGCCGCGCAACTGCGGATCGGAAATCATCTGCCGCAGCAAAACACCCTCGGTCACAAAGCGAATCCGCGTCTCCTTCGAGCACACACGGTCGAGCCGGATTTGATACCCCACTTCGGCACCGATGCGGCACTTCCGCTCGGAAGCGACCCGTTGCGCAAGCATCCGCGTAGCAAGACGGCGCGGCTGCAAAACGACGATCTCGCCTTCGCCTGCCAGCCCATGCTCCAGCACGATCTGCGGGACTTGCGTGCTTTTGCCAGAGCCGGTGGGCGCTTGCAAAATGAGGCGGTTGTTTCGCTGCAACGCACCCGCGATTGCGGATTCGAGTTCGTAGATTGGAAGTTCGGATTTGGGCACGGGCAAAATGTGACCGCAGGGACTTACACGAGCTTAACAAAACTCCCGTACAATTTTTGCGCCGAATCATTTATACGAGCGTTTCACGATACGCAGCGCAGCCTCTGCGCTGCGCAAAAAACACCAACTCCATCACACCATGAAAACACAAAACAAACTCATCGCCGCAGCAGCCTTGGCACTCTCCGCACTCCCGCTCTCGGCACAGGATCAACCAGCACCAGTGCAGCGCCCCGCCGCATCGCTCTTTGATTTGCTCGATGCAAACCATGACGGCAACGTGGACTCCTCGGAGATTGATAAAGCCGCCGACGCGCTCCGCAAAATGGACCGCAATAGCGACGGGAAAATCGCCCCCGATGAATTCCGTCTTCCCCGCCAACAAAACGCAGAAGCGAATCCAAATCCCGAACGTCGGCGCGACGCTGCACCCTCACCGGAAGCAGATCGCCCGCAAGCTCCCCGCGCAAATCCCGAACGTCGCAGCGACGATCACAGACGCCACGATTTCCGCCGCCCGGAAGCTCCGCAAAGCCAGCGTGGCCCTGAACGCGGAGGCCGTGACATGCAGCGTGGACCCGGATTTCAGCATCCTCCTTTCCACGGACAAAAGCCGCCCATGGGACCGCCGCCGGGCGGCTTCCACGGCCAGCATCGCGGTCCACACGACATGAACCAAGGGCCACAGAATTTCCAGCGTCCGCCCTTCCAAGGACACAGGCCACCGATGGGTCCGCGCCCCGGAGATTTCCAAAGCCCACCCCACGAACAGCGCGGCCCGCAACCACAAGGACCAAGGCCGCATCATCCCGAACGACGCGATTGAATTGAGCGAAGCTCGGAGACGCTAATGGAGCGGCGAATTCATTCGCCGCTCCTTTACGCTTTCTGACTTTAATCGCGGCGTCCCCCGCTAAAACGCCACCGACACCTCCGCCGAGATTGTCTCGCCAGAAGCGTTGCGCGTCACGCAGCGGAACTCCACGGTCGCCTGCTCAAAGGACGGGTCGCTGAGGAGTTGCACGGGGCGCGTTGCGGGGATTTCGTTTTCCCAGAGCGACGACGCACCGAGCTTCCATTGGAGGACGATTTCCGTGGCGTTTTCCGCGCCGCTTGGGGCGAACTCGATGCGGGCCGTCGTCGCGTTTTCGGCGGTGGCGGTGATGATTTGTAGGGCGCCGGGCAGCGGTGCTTCCTCCAGCGGGAAACCGAGGAGGTTTTGCGGGAAGAGCGATTTGAGCCGCTCGATTTGGCCGAAAAGCTCGATGCCGATACGCAGCCGCAATTTCCCCAACGCGATGCGGAGCGTGGATGCGCCCTGCCTGCGGGCTTCGGCGGCGTTGACGGTGCCGCCTTTGGCAGCGTTCACATTTCCGTAAATTGCCTGCCAGTTATTATACAGCGTCGTGGCGAGGGCGACGGCGGCGGCGTCCAGCTCTGCGGCGCGGGTCGTCATCGCCTCATCGAGGGCAAAAAGTTTCGTCTCCAGCAGCGAATCATCCGCCGTAGTGAACACCTCGCGGCCTTCGGGGAAAATGGCCAGCATCTCCGGCGAAGCCTGCCCATAGGCGATAAGCGGCGCACCATAAACGCGGCTGATCTGATTGGGCAGCTCCGCGCGAAACTCATTTTTCGCCGCCACGCGCGCCTTGCGGAGACCAAATTTCACCGTCTCATTGCCAAGGTCCACATCCAGCTCGGCGAGCGAATTGCTCACTGCCGTAAGCTCCAAAGCGACCGCCGCCGCGATGCTATCCGCCAGCACGAGTGCGGCATGTTGCTCGGCAAAAGCAGTCAGCTTGCCGACGTAAATGTTTGGGTCTTCGTAGGGGTTGATTCCAACTTTATAGAGATCGATCATAATATGTAGTGTGTTGAGTTTTTGAAAAAAGCGCCGGTTAAAGAGAGGCAGAAGACCGGGCGCAGTTCGGGCAACTACTTGCGAGGGGAAAGTAGCCGCGAGCAGTGATTTCCTCAAATGATATTTCTGTTAGAATTGGCTGACAGGCAGATGAAGTGTCGGCTCGATGATCCCACAAACACAACTTCCCGCAAACACCCCGAAGCGAGCCTGAATTACACCCGGCACCGCCTGTTTATCACCACACAAAAAACTGTGTGCCTTACCAACGAGTTATCCGGGCACCCATAAAAAGCTGGGTGCCTCACCAACGAGCTATCTAAGCACCCATAGAAAACTGGGTGCTTTACCAACAAGTTATCTGGGCACCCATAGAAAACGGGGTCTCCATCCAGCGAGTTATTCAAATACCCAAAAAACCGTGCATAAATTAAAGTGACCAGCAGGCAGGCTGATTGGCGCTGATTATCTTCCGATTACGCTGAAGCCCTAATCAGCATCTTCCACCAGATAGGTTTGCATGGCGTCGTTGCAGCGGATGATGAAGGGCAAATCTACCAATACAGCGAAGTAGTCCACTGGCGGGAGTGCGGAAGGCTCCGCGATGACGACGATTTGTTCGCCTTTAAGCACTTCGTTTGGCTTGATGTCTTTCATAAACAATGTGGCCGCTGGAGTTTCCTTGCCGAGTAATTGATAGGCGGGTTTGCCATTTTTGCCGAGGGTGCGCTTGTAAATGGCGAAGGCGGTTTCGCTAATCGAGTTGTCATTCCATTCCACACGGAGCATTCCATCGGCAATCATCGCTTTGGCCTTGGTCGGCTGTGGGGGCGCGATGTCGGGGCGCTTGCTGTTGTAATGATCGGTGGGGTCGGTGCCGTATAGATACTCTGTCAAATTATGGAAGGAGTCGAAGTCGTGGTCCTGATTGGAGTCGTGGGCATTGGTAGGGTCGAAGCCGTAGTCCGCTTCCCAACCATCGGGCATCCCGTCGGAATCGGTGTCTGTAAGTGTGGGGTAGGTGCCGAGTGCAAATTCCTTTGCCGCACTGAGGCCGTCGCCGTCTGTATCCGAAGTGCCAGAGTGGGTCAGTTCGCCATAGCACCTGCGCTCCCAATCATCAGGCAGGCCATCCTTGTCGCTGTCAATTGGGGAAAGGTCGCTGGTCAGGCTATTTTCGGAGGAAAATGCGCCGCCCACCAACCCCGCGAAGCTCGCAAACAGGAGCAGCCAGCGGAGCGGTTTGGAGAGCGTGGTTTTCATATCAGACGAGTAGTTTATCCGCAGATTATGGAACTGGAAACATCTCATGGCTTTGCTTTCTTCCAAATCGCCCTAGCAATCGCAAAAAGCAGAACCGCTCCTGCCAAAATTGCTGCTCCAAGGATAATGCGCCGTCTGTTTTCAGGAGTCCGAATGCCATTGTAGCCCGCGTATTCCTCCGCCGCTTCAGGGTTTGCGAGAGCCGCCGCCTCTTTTTTGGCAATATACTCAAGGAACGGCCCCTCCTGCACATTGGCAAACTTCGGCACGCCATCGGGGAGTGCGGTAGCCTTGTTTGCGAGGATCCATTTTCGTATTTCATCATAATGGTTTTTATTCCACATTGTGTGATCTGCTTTCGGAAAAGCTGCGTATTTTTCCTGATTTATATCGCGAATCAGGTTCAGCATTTGAATATACGCATACGAACCCGGAGGTGGATAACCAGAATCGTCGCCCATCGGTTTGTATTTAGCGGTGAAAAAAAATACTCGCGCCAAAAGCGGGAGCGCACGTTCATCATTCAGCCGTTCCAAAATTGAAGTGATTCCGCTGAAATCGAGATGGGATATATCCCAAACTCGCATCAACTGATCAAAATCGTCGTATTCTTTTCGATACTGCGCTTGGGATTTTCCATGCGTGAGACTAAATGGAGAAGCTCCGTCGCCAGCCTCCCCCTCTAAAAAATAGATGTAAGCCAGACAGTAAAAGTCTAACAGTGCGCAAATTCCTTCGCTCAGTCCCGGTTCTGAGAGAAAATCCATCTCAACCTTTTGATTTATGTCTTTTGGAATTTGCCTTCTGATCTCTGCTAAGCGGCGCTTGATCTGAGCAGCGTTGGACGGTGCAAATTGGAGGGCAAAGTTATCCTTCGGAATGGCTGACCAATCCCATCTTTCAGCCGCCACGGTCTTGGTGCTGCTAAAAAGAAGTGCGAGCAAAATGAAGTTGATTAGCGGCTTTGTCTTCATTGCGAGAATGGTTTGGCTCATGGCCTACCGAGGTTCACCCTTCAGCGGTCCGATCTTTTTGTCACTAATCGAGCGATCACAAAAAGTAGAAGCAGTCCTGCGAGGACCGCCGCCCCGAGGAAGATGCGCCGTCTGTTTTCAGGCGTCCTGATTCCGTTGTAGCCTATGTATTCATCCTCCGGTTGAGGATTGGCGAGAGCCGCCGCCTCTTTCTTGGCAATGTATTCAAGGAATGGAGCTTCCTGCACATTCGCAAATTTCGGCACGCCAGCGGGGAGCAAGGTCGCCTTGTTTGCAAGAATCCATTTCCTCGTCTCATCGTAGAAGTTCTTGTTCCACATCGTGTGGTCACGCTTTGGCAAGGAGGCAAGGAGTTCAGGCTTTGTTTTTCTAATTAGAGTGAACATTGGGAGATGCCCGTAGGCTGCTGGTTTGATAATCGCAGAGTCATCGCCTATCGCTTTGTCATCCGCTTGGAAGAAATACAGGCGCGCTAGAATTGGGAGCGCCCGTTCGTCTTCAAGGCGCCTGAGCATTTCTGCAAACATACCAACAAAACCATTAGGTGGATTCATGCCCCAAGCTATCATCAGGTCTTCAAAGTCTTTTTGTTCTCTTGTGTATACGGCTTTGGTTTTCTGACGTGCCAATCCGAATGAAGAATTCATGTCTCCTTCCGGCCCTTCAAGGTAGTAAATGGAAGCCAAGCAAAGGAAGTCCATCAGACGGGTAAGCCCGTCTATCATACCCGGCTCTGAAAGCAGTTTAATTTCCGACCAGCGGTCCCGATGTTCAAATTGAAATGACCGCACTTCCTGACATCTCTTGTAAATCTGCTCTGCATCGAGCGGAACGTATTGGAGTGCAATGTTGTCTTTGCTCACTACTGTTCGATCCCATTGTCTTCTGGCCAGACATGGCTCGACATGGATAAAAAATACAGCAACAGCAAAACAGCGCAGCCAATTTCTGTAGAGAAGAAGGGTAGTTCTCATTTTTATTGATTAGGTTGAGCAAGTGTTATTTCTCTCACATGCTGAATCTGACTGGCCGGAAATCCAGTGCCGCTATAGTAGCCCATTATCATTTTCCCTGAATCTGCGGGCTTCTTGTTATTACTAATCCAAGCAAATGGGTGGTGCACGTCCAGTGCATGGCCTAACTCATGGGGGAATGTATAATTTCCAGTAGGGTCCGCCTTGTGAAACATAAGCATAGCACCACTATTCGGCTGGGCTTGTCCAAGGTGTTTATCGCTATCTGGGTGATGCAGCCAG
>JANMLS010000247.1:0-8397 GCA_031372675.1 Verrucomicrobiaceae bacterium | reverse complement strand
TGACTTGGCCCGCGCCCGAAAGCGGAGCAAAATCCATGTCAACGTTTTGTGCGGCAGGCGGAGTGTGGAATGTCTTCACAAACTCCCATACCACCGTCCTCGCCGCGCAAAACGCCTCTATTCAATCGCGGCGTTCGGGCTGAATGCAATGCGCGGAATTACTTTCAATGTGATTGCCGATAATGCGGATATTTTTCGCGTATGCTGCGGGACTCAGCACGCGCTTGGAACCAACCACTATCGGCACTCCTTGCGTGTTCTTGATTTTATTTCCTCGGGTGGTTCACCAGCACCGCACCGTTCCCCTCAAAGACAAGGTTCTTCGCACCGACGATGGAGATTTGGTAAAGCTCGGACTTACTCCAATCGAGGCGATAAGTCTTTTTCTCAAAGACCACACGCGAACCCTCACCAGCACTCACAGCAGCAGCCACCGCCTTCCGAATCGCCGGTCCGTCATCCGTCTTGCCATCGCCAGTCGCGCCGGAATCCGCGACCAGAAAATCCGCAGCCAAGCCAATGTTTGCCGTTAGCAGAAAGCAGATGCACGAAAGGAAAATGCTCATGGTTTAGTGGCATCTGCATTTTCAGATAAAATCTCCACCCCGGTAAAATGACCTACTCGCTGGAGACGACTCGGCGGGCCGGGCGGGGTAAGCGTGGACATCCATACGTCGAGCTTCGTGCGGAGACGTTTGGCGATGTCGGGATGCTGGGTGCTCAACTCGCAGGTGTGGTGCTCGCCCTCGGGTTTGGTGATGTCGAAAAGCAGCGTTTGGTTTTTGCCGAGGAGGATGAGCTTGTGCGGGAACTCCTGCACGGCGGCCTGGTCTGCCCATCGCCAGTAAAGCGTCTCGTGCGGCGCGTCTTTTTTCTCGCCGATGAGGTTTGGGATCAGGTTCACGCCATCGAGTTCCGGCGCGGCGGGCAGTCCGACTGCCGCAAGCGAAGTCGCGGCGATATCGAGGCTGATGACGGGATGCTCGAACGTCTGCCCGCTGGGAATCTTCCCCGGCCAAGCGGCGACAAACGGCACGCGGATGCCGCCTTCGCTGAGCATCCCTTTTTGCCCGCGCATCGGCAGATTCAGCGAGCCGTCGCCTTTCTGGCCGAGCGTCGCGCCGTTGTCGGCGAGGAAAAAAATAAGCGTGTTTTCCGCCGCGCCCATTTCCTTGAGTTGGCTGCGCAGGCGGCCCACTCCGTCGTCAATCGCCGCGAGCAGCGCGAGGGCGGAGCGGCGTTCGCGTGGCAGGTCTTTGGGCACTTTTTCGATCCACGGCTTCGGAAACTCGATGGGCGTGTGCGGGGCCATGTAGGCGAGGTAGAGAAAGAAAGGCTTCTCCTTTGCGGCGGCGCGGTGTTTGAGAAATTGCAGTGCCCACTCCGTCTGCAACACCACGCGGCAGCCCTTGCTAGTGATTTTGCGCGGCGCATCGGGAAACGGCGTGCCATCAAGCGCGTGCGAGGCGCTGTAGTCCTGCATCGTGCCAGTGAAATACTCGTCGAAGCCCTGCTTCTGCGGAGCCAGAGCGGAGTCGAGCTTCTTGCCGTTTTCATCTTTATCTTTCTGTCCTCCGCCGGAATCCAGATGCCACTTCCCGCTGATGCCCGTCGTGAAACCGACTGCCTTCAACCGCTCCGGCAGCGTGACAACTTCGCTCTTCATCGCGTCGTAATTTTGCTCCACGCCAAACGTGTTTTGGTATCGCCCCGACATCAGCCCCGCGCGCGAAGGCGTGCATTGCGGAGCAGTGACGTAGCCACGCGAAAACCGCACGCCATCCTTGGCGAGCTGGTCCACATTCGGTGTGCGAATGTCCTTGTCCACGCCCTGCACGCCAAGGTCCGCCCAGCCGTGGTCATCGGTGAGGATGACGATGATATTCGGCGGTGCATCGGTGGCGAAAGATGCTGAACCAAAAAGAGCGTAGAGGATTGTGAGGAAAGTTTTCAAAAATAAGATGCTCGGATTGATATGCCGTGCTGCCCGATCGTTCTCGCTAAATGGCATGATTTATCCGGCATGAAAAAATTTTCATACCATCAATTTTCTTACCTACGAACAACGACCAGCCAGTCCTCGCCCGCGGCGGCAGCTTTTTTAACCGCAGCGGTATTCGGGTTTTGCAGGGCATCGCGCAAAACCACCGTGACGATTCCCCGCGAATCGTGCAACGTGGCGCGGTGGCAGAAACTGTATTCCAAGAAACCACCGTGGACGGCCCACGGACGAAGCTCTGGAAGCTCCATTCGCAAGAATGCCCGGAGCTTTCCTCGCATCGGATTGCGCGGCTCGGCTGGGATGACGCTGGCCCGCGCTACGACCGCGTGCGGCTCCAGCCAGCGGGGAGCTTCCTCCTCGCGTGTGTGGAGGGCGAAGGCCGCATCTTGCTCGATGGGCGCTGGCAGCGCGTGGGCGCGGGCACGGTCTGCATGGCCCCGCCGCGAGTGCTGAACGCATTTCACGCCGTCGCTGGAAAACGGTTCGTTTTTGCGTGGGTGCGCTACGAGGAACCGGCTTGGGTGAAGCCGCTCATCGGCGCGGCGTCGCCCGTGCGCACATCGGGCAGCGGCGGCTTGGGGCGCGCGATTGCGGGGCTGCGCGAGGAGTGGGAAAATGCACGCGACCCGAAAGTGCTGCACCATTGGGTGAGCCTCGTCCAGGCATTCGCCGCACGCCTCGCCAGCCCGTGGCAGCGCGGCGACCGGCTGTGGAAGCTCTGGGATGAAGTCGCTCAAGCGCCCGCCGCCCCGTGGTCGCTCACCACGCTCGCGGACCACGTCCATGTGAGCGCGGAGCATTTGCGCCGACTCTGCATGAAGGAACTGGGCCGCTCCCCGATGCACCACGTCACTTTTTTGCGGATGCAATATGCCCAGCGACTGCTGGAGACGACGGACGATAAACTGGAAGTCGTAGCTCCGCTAGTCGGCTACGAAAGCGCCCTCGTTTTCTCCCGCGCTTTCAAGCGTTGGATCGGCGCAACGCCGTCGGACTACCGCGCACGGCGGTAGCACGGACATTGAGGTAAGAAGATTGGTGGCAAGAAAATGAGGGCTGAGGTTTAGGAAAATTTTCTTACCATCAATTTTCTTACCTGCGAATAACGACCAACCAACCCTGCGGCGGTAGCCCTACTCCACCGCCGCCCGCAGACGGCCAAATCCTTTGCTGGTGCTCACGGGCGAGGTGGTGCGGTAGGTTACGTTTTCGGTGCCGTCGCCGTTATTCACGCTGCCGTGGAGTGTGAAATCCGCCGCCTGCCACGCGCTGAGGTCGGGTGAAAATTGCGGGGTCCATGTCGCACTGGTAGCTCCGATGTGGCGGCGGAAGGTGTGGGTGAAATAGTTCGCGGTGACGCCCAGCACGGCGATGGGCTGGATGGCGGCGGCCGTGGCGGAGGTGTTTGGCGCGAGCGGGTTTGTGCGCAGCGCGTATTCGAGCGCGTTGCTAAGGCTGTCGCCGTCTTGGTCGTCGAGCGTGAGCGTGGGGAATTGCGCGAGCCATGCGGCGTAGGTGATGTCCTCGACGGTGCCGGGGCTGCCGCCGATTGCGGCGCTGCTCGTCCAGTTTTGCGGAAGCGTGGCGTCGGAGTTTGTGCGCGGGCGGATGAGTTGTAGCGAATAGCCGGGACCGTCGGCGCTGGCGGGCCACGGGTCGCTGTCTTCGTAGCGAAACGATTCGATGACCGCGCTCGTGGCGCTGAGCAGCGTGATGGTTTCGTCCGCGTGGCTGAGGCGTCCGGTAAATGTTCCGCCCGGCGCGAAGCCGTAGCGCATTTGGAAAGCTGCGGCGTCGCGCGCCAGCACACGCACTCCGCCGGGCGGGAGGACGGTGCTGGCGGTGAAGGTGAACGCCAAACCCTGTGAGAATGAGCTTCCGGCGAGTTCTACGGCGGCGGCGCTGATGTTGTGCAGCTCGATGAATTGGAAATCATCCGCGTCATCGTAGCCCGCAGTGAACTCGGCACCGCTCGGGTCGGCGGGGTGATAGTGGACTTCGCTGATGACGATATTCACGCTGCTCGCGGCCACATTCGCCGTGCTGCTCGTGATGGTGATCGTGTCCGTGCCGGTCGCCGTGCCGTGTTGGTCGAATGCGGCGAGCGCGATGACATTTGCCCCGGCGACGAGCGTGATGGTGGTGCTCCACGTCGTCGCGCCCGTCCACGCAATCGCGAGCGGCTGCGGCTGGCCGGTGCGCGTGATGGTGTACACATCGCTCCAGCCTGAGCCGGTGAGCGCCACGCTATTTGCCGCCGTGGTGAAATCCGCGCCGCCATTTGTAGTGATGGCAAACGCGACGCTGGCCGGGAGCTGCGTGAGCGCGAAATTGCTGCGCGCCGTGACGTAGGCCGGGATGCCGGAAAACTCCGTCGTCTCGCCCGTCACCGTGGTGAGGTGGGTGAGCCATGGATTCAGATACGTGGCGTTGAAAGTCGTGTTCACGAGGTCGAGCACATGGCTGTCGAACTGCCGCTTGTAGGCCGTGACCGCGAAGAGGTTTTGGATGGCGAACGCGGTGGGCGTGAGTTGCGCGGTCGTGGCGAGATTGAATGCGCGATCCAAGTCCCACGGCAGCGCGATGAGCCGCCCGTCCGTCGGGCGCTGCACCAGCCGCCAGTTGTGCGCAAACGCGCGGCCAAATTGATCGTCGTTTCCGTAAAGCCCCATGATGGCCCAAGTCCGCATCCATTGGTCCACGTCAATGGTCGCATCCACCTCGCTGGTGAAGGCGCTGCCGCTGAGCGCAAAGGCGCGGTTCAGCCGCACGATGCTGCTGTAGTCGTCGTCGCGGCGCTTGCTGCGAATCTGCCAGCCCCAGCGATACGCTTCTTTATCCGCGCCGCGATCCGCGAGGTCGTAGGTGCCGCGCGTGTGGTTGTAGGGATTGTTGAGCTTGAGCGTCTCCGGGTCGGCGGGAGTCACGGTGCCGTTTGGCTGATAGAGCAGTTCATGGTTGAACACTGTGCCGGCGGGTTCGTCGGGGAAGATGCTTTTCAAAAACACGCTCGTCGTGCGGCTGGCGGCGATAAGCGCGATGCTCGCGACGCCGGGGCCGTTGATGCGCGCCACGTCGTCGAACTGGCTCCAGTAGCCGCCGCCTGCGCGATTAAGGATATGCTTGGCGACTAGCTCCTTCATATTTCCCGCGCGCTCGATGCTCACGCTGGTATGCACGCCGCGAAACGGCTGTTCGGGCGGGAAATCCAGACCGTAGCCAAACTCCGTCGCCGAGTAGCGCCCAAATGCGCTGCCTTTCAGCCTCATCCGCGAGCCGTAGTAGATCGTGCTTTCGTCCTCAATGATCGTCGCCGGGAAGGTGTCGTTGCTCATCCGGTTTGTGTTCGTGAAGAGCACCGTTTCGTTCTCCGGAGAAATGAGCACGCGCAGATTTCCGCGCAGCCCGCTCAAGTCCGCGTCGCCATTTGCCACACGATAAAATGCGCCGCCCGCCGCGCCGCCAGCGGGGAAATCCGCGACCGCGCCCAGCCCATCCGTGCCCCGCACGTAGAACTGCACAAGCGCCCCCGCGGTCTGCCCGCCGATGGCCGCGCTGTGCCGCCCATCCGCGCCGAGCGTCATCGCGACGTTCAGCCAACCGCCGCTCGCGACACGGTAAAAAAGCGCGGCGCTCGCGATGTTATCCGGGTCCGCCAGCCGCGCGCTCACGCTCACGCTGCCACTCGCGGCGGGCACGGCGGGGCTGTGCGCGAGGCCGGAAAAAGTCGGGCCGAGGTTGGCGATGGCGGCGGAGTTTGCGAGGCCCGGCGTGCCCCATTGAGTGCCGACATTCAGCAGCGTCGTGCGCTGGAGATAGTTGAAATAAAGCCGCGTGTTCACTTGGTTCGATCCCGCCATCCAGCGAGCGCGAAACGAGATTTGATACGTATTGCCGACCGTCACTTGCCGCCCCGTGAAGAACGTCGTCTCGATGCGATTGTTTTTGTCCTCGGTGTTGCCCGTGGCCACGACGCGCAGGCATTTGTTCGACGCATTGTCCGGGTCCGCGATGACCACACTGCGGCCCTGCCCGTGATTGCCGATGCAGCGCCATTTCAGCGGCTCCGCGCCGAGTGCATCCGCCTGGAATGTTCCATTTTGAATAAACTCCGTGTTCGCTCCGGCGGGGTTTTCCCGCACGCTCACGTCGTCGATCAGCACTTCGCCGCTCTCCAGCATCCCGAGCATGAAATCGCGGAACGCGTCGTCGCCCAGCCCGTCGTCTATCGCCACTCCGCTGTAAGAAATCGTCTGCCACGCGCCGAGTGCCGCTGTGCTGCTCGCAGCCCACGCCTCGGGCTGTGCGTTGTCGGCATCCGCATCGCGCAACTCCATGCTCGCGCCGCCACGGTCCGCGTATTCGGGCCAGCGGCCTTCGCTGAAATACTCCACTTCATCCGCAGGGTTGCCGTTCACGTCTTCGAGCGTGATGTCGTCGGTGTCGCCCAGCCCGCCGCTGAAATTTCCGATGATCGTGCGGCCCGGATACTTCGCGAGCAGCGCCGCACCATCCGCCGCGACGACGAGGTATTGCCCCGCGCCAATCGTCGTGCCGACCGGGAATGTATAGCTGATGCCGTCCGTGAGCTTCCATCCGCCGATGTTCACCGACGCAGCGCCGCGATTTTTCAACTCCACCCACTGCTCCGGCGAAGTGTCGAACGCGGTGTGGAAGATTTCGTGAATCACCACATCGCCCGAAATCACAAATGTGTTTGCCGCGCCAAACGTCGCCGCGCTCGGGCGCAGCCAGCGCCCCGTGCCCGCAGTCTGCCTTGCTCGCGGAGTCGTGGCCACTTTCGCCGCATCAGCCATGCGCGTGGGCGAGCGGAGGAAGAGGCGCGCGTTGTTCAGGGGGCGAAAGCCCATCGTGGTTTCTTCGAGCGTGAGATACGCGCCCGCTGCGAGCGATGAAACGGGGAACGTATAAGCGGCGGCAGTGTCGCCATTCACAATCTGCCAGCCGTCGAGCGCAACGGAGTTTGCGCCGTAATTATACAGCTCCAAGCGGAAGGTCGCATCGCTCGCGCCGGAGACTTCGTTCAGCGCGACGGACGGTCCCGCGGTGATGAGATTCGCCGCGCCCGGCGTGCCGTTCACCTGCGCGGAGGTCGTCCAATTTACAGCCTGCCCGCCGCCTTGCGCGTCGAGCTTGGCGAGCGTGAAGCCCGATCCATCCGGCCCGACTGGCCACTTGCCGGAATCGCCGTAGCTGAACTCATCCATGAGCCGCCGCTTTTCGAGACTGCTATTAAAAGCGCCGGGATCAAATGGCGGAGCGCTGCCATTCGAGGGCACGAAAAGCTGAAAGCCGCTCCAGTTCACCTCGCCGCCGGGCGTGTCCGCGTTGCCGATGATTTTTCCCGTCGCATCGGGCTGGATTCCCGACACGAGCACGCCGCCATTCGCGGGCGCAGTCACCGCCGTCTCGTCGCCGATGGAGCCGTTGCCATTGATGTCCACTTTGAACCGGCACGAGCGGGATGAACTTCCGTAGAGCCACACAGAGTAAGTCTTCGCGGGATTCAGCCCCGTGAGCTGCCACGTCACGCTGCTCGCGGAATTCCCCGCCGCGAGAAACATGTAGTCGGTGTTGAGCGCATTGCCCGGCGAACTCCAGCCGCTGACCGTGCCGGTGATGGAAAACGCCACCGACGTATTCGCGCCCGTGCTGTCCTTCACCACGGCGAGGCTGGGATTCACCGTCGTCCCCGAGTGTCCCGCGACCGTCAGCGCATTCCACACATTGCCGAAACCGCTCGCCGCCTCCGCGCCGCTCATCAGCACCGGCGACGTCTGCCCGAAGGCACCGCCAGCGCCATCGCCCTGAATATCCACGCTCCAGATTTCCCCCGCCGCCGGTACAGACGCTGAGTTTGGGCGAGTGCGAAGCGCGGCGTTGTTGTTCCAGAGTTTCAGCGTCTCGCCATCGTTCGAGAGCGTCCCGGTGAACGGTCCCTTCGCCCCCGCAAATCCCGTCGCCGCCTGCAAAGCCGCCGGGTCCTTCGCCACGACAAGATACCCGCGCGCCGGAATCACCGTCCTCTCCGCAAACGCAAAAGTGATCCCGCCATCGAACCGCCAGCCCGACATATCCACATCCACCGAGAGCTGATTGTGCAGCTCGACAAACTCCAGCGCGGCATTCGTCGGGTTGTAGTGGAGTTCATTCACGACCACCACCGAATCGCCCACCGCGCTGGCTGTGGGCAGAAGCGCAAGGGTCAGCAGCCCGAAGGCTGCGAGGATTGTTTTCATAAGAGAAATGCCAGAACTCAGTTCCGGCGGCGGCGGAAGCCGAGCAGCATCGCAAAACCACCGACGAGCATCGCCGCACTTCCCGGCTCCGGCACGGCGGTGAGCACCACGTCGTTGCCGTCTCCGCCCACGTAG
>JANMLS010000222.1:0-13253 GCA_031372675.1 Verrucomicrobiaceae bacterium | reverse complement strand
ACTTGTTCCCGCCGTGGCTTGCGGGACTTGTCACGCACAGAGCCGTGGCAACGGCTTGCAGCCTTGCGAGCGAGGCTCGGCGCGACAAGTCGCTTGAGTGACGGCGGGAACAAGTTCCCGCACTCCACGGCGCTTCGCGCTCCCAAACCGAGTTTCCGGGAGTCCCCTAAAGCCGCAGACTACTTTCGCAAGCGACGTTGCGCACGCGCACTCCAACTTCAAACACATGGACAATGCTCGTCCGCAGGGATATTTGGAGCTTGGACGACCGGCAGTCGCCCGCAGCTTTTTGCCTGCGGGAGGAAAGTCCGGACACCACTAGACAGCGGACCGTGGAGAACCTACGGGCGTTTTTTGCGAAAGCAGAAAATGACAGACAGTGTCGCAGAAAATAAACCGCCGGGCGCAAGTCCGGTAAGGGTGAAAAGGCGGGGTAAAAGCCCACCGCCCGCGCCGGTAACGGACGGGGCACGAAAAACCTTCCGCGGTGCAAGACACAGCAGGAGAGTCGGCGTCTGGCCGGCCTCGCTTCGGCGGGGCGCTCTCCGGGTAATAGTCGCACTGCCCGCTTCGGCTCTGGCTGGGGCGGGCGGCGTCCTGCCTTCGGGCAGGCGAGAGAAATGACTGCCGCGTGGCGCGAAAGCGCTGCGTTACAGAATCCGGCTTACGGTCGTCCGCTTTTTTTTCAGGCGCTCCGGGGGATGTGGAATCCTCCGGGGCGCGTCATTTTTTGTCGGCAAGTGGGGAAGTTTGAAATGGGATGCGGTACGGTTCTGGCTATTGCGATTGTGCATATTCAGCCCATGACTTTAGAGACACCCACAGCGCCATCGCTTACTTCGGACGAGGAGGAGCAGCTCCGCCAGACGATTGAAATGTTTGAGGTCATCACTCAAGCAAATCCTCAGGACACGCAGAGTATGGAGATTCTGAAGGAGGCGTATGGGAAGCTAAACAAGGAATCGGAGTCGCTCCATGTGTCGCGCAGGCTGGCGGATATTTATTTGGAGTTGGGGCAGTTTTCTTCGGCGCTGCTGGAGTACGAGAGCATCCTCCACAAGCAGCCGGATAATCCTGAGATCATCGCGGCGCTGGGAGAGGTGGAGCAAAGGCTGCGGCAGCTTCAGCTAGACGCTCATGGTGGGACCGAAGGGATCAATCTGGATTTCCGAAGCGTGGTTTTGGATTCGGGTAATCTGATTACCACCAAGGAGACGCACGCTCCGCTGAAGCTCGCTCCCGTGCAGGCTGGAGACGCGAAGGCGGTGGCGGAGAAGCTGGCAAAATCGGAGGATGGGCAGGATTCGCTGATGAAATTCCTCGTCCAGCACAAGCTCGTCTCCGAGGACATCGCGATGCAGGCGCTGCACATTGTCCGGCGCAAAAACTCGGAGCTGGCGGCGGGGCATGTGGCGGCTTCTTTGATCGATGAAATCGTTACTCGCGGCGCGGTTGAGCAGGAGCTTTTGTTGAGTGGGATTTTGGACCGCCTGAAGTTCGCTTACATCCCGCTGGAGTTCTACGATGTGGATAGGCAGGTGGTGAAGATGTTGCCGGAAAGCATCACGCTTGGGCGGTTGTTTGTGCCGTTTGACATCATCAGCCGCACGATGATGATCGCTGTGGCAAATCCGTTTGATGCTGCGGGGAAAGACGCTGTGGCGCAGCTCGTGGATTTTAACATCCAGTGGCATCTCGCCGCGCCGGACGCGATCATCAAGCTCCTCGAAGCATCCTATCGCTAAACTAATTTCCAACTCCAAATCATGAGCATTAAATCATTTGGTGAACGTATCGCGGATGTCTTGATCGAGGACGGACTGCTACTGCCTGCGCAGCTAGAGGAGGCAATCGGCACGCAGAAAAAACAAGGCGGGCGACTGCTGAAGATTTTGACGGACAGTAACTACGTCACCGAGCAGGACATGGTGATTTCTATGGGCCGCTGTCTCGATACGCCGCCCATCAACATCTCGCGCATCCGCATCCCGGAGTATGTATTCGATTTAGTGCCCAAGGACATGGCGCGCGCCTACAAGCTCACGCCGATCTGCAAGCTGGGGAATAAGCTGTTCGTCGCGATGGCGGACCCGCTGAACGTGCTTGCGCTGGATGACCTGCGCCAGCGGACGAAGCTGGAGATCGTCCCCATGATCGCCACTGAGCGCGCCGTGAATGAAGCACTATCGGGCGTCAGTAATTCCTCCGCGCAGATGGACCTCGTGCTGAAGGACGCTGCGCAAAAAGCCGCTGTTGCCGCTGCTGCCGCTGCTGCGGAAGCCCCGGAAGATGGAAAGCATAAGCGCGAGGAACTCGACCTCGACCGCATGACGCACGACAGCGAGGACGCGCCAGTTGTCAAAATCGTGAACTTGATTCTTGTGCAGGCGATTAAGGAGAAGGCTTCGGATATTCACATCGAGCCGTTTGAAAAAGACGTGCGGCTGAGATACCGCGTGGACGGCGCTTTGATCGAAGCCAGCTCGCCGCCAAAAGCACTCCAGCTCCCCATCGCGAGCCGCATCAAAATCCTCTCCGGCCTCGACATTGCCGAGCGCCGGGTGCCGCAGGATGGCCGCTTCCGCATCCGCGTTTCGGGCAAGGAGATTGATTTGCGCGTCTCCGTGCTGCCGACAGTTTACGGGGAAAAGATCGTCATCCGTCTGCTCGATAAAGGGAATCTCCAAGGCTCGATTGATTCGATGGGCCTCGATGAATACACGCTCGGCGTGTTCAAAAAAGCCATTGATGCGCCGCACGGGATGCTCCTCATCACCGGCCCCACCGGATCGGGAAAAACGACGACGCTTTATACCATCCTCGGCGAACTCAATAACCCGATTTACAATATCGTGACGGTGGAAGACCCCGTGGAATACCAGCTCACGGGCATCAACCAAGTCGCTGTGAAAAGCGACATCGGCATGGGATTCCCCGAAGCGCTGCGCTCCATTCTCCGCCAAGACCCGGACATCGTGATGATCGGCGAAATTCGTGACAACGAAACTGCGGACATCGCCGTGAAAGCCGCGCTCACCGGCCACCAAGTGCTCTCCACTTTGCACACCAACGACGCCGCTGGCGCGATCACCCGCATGGACGACATGGGCATCGAGCCGTTCCTCATCAGCTCCTCCGTCATCCTCGCATGTGCGCAACGTCTTCTGCGCCGGATTTGCCCGAACTGCCGCGAGGAATTCGCGCCGGAGCCGGAGCTTTTGGCAAAGCTGGGAATCGAAGATCAAGGGACCGTCTTCTACCACGGCGCGGGCTGCGGGCGCTGCAAAGGACGCGGCTACATCGGGCGCACTCCGATTATCGAAGTGCTGCCAGTGAGCGAGTCCATCCGCCGCTTGATCATCAAGCGAGCGAGCGCCAGCGTAGTGAAAAATCAGGCCGTGAGCGAGGGCATGAAAACGCTGCGCATGGTCGGCATCGAAAAAGCCCGCGAAGGCGTCACCACGCTGGAGGAAGTATTCCGCGTGACCTCCGAGGATCACTAGCTTTCCGCATTCACACGCGCCGGGACCACGAATCGAGAGCGTACTTCCGGGCGGCTAATTCTTCTGCGGCGGCGAGGTGTTTTTCCTGCACAGTTTGCGTCAGCAAGCTTTCGGAAAATGCGGTGGAAAATTGAGCGTGTTCGGATTTTGGGAGCAGCGGGCAAAGAATGCTGCCTTGGTGGAGCAAGCCAGCGCGAGTGCGGCGTTGCGCGGCACCGGCGATCTTTTTTCCAGCAAACAGAATGTCGGATTCTGCGGCGCTTTGGAAACAGACTTGCGCAGGTCCATCATGCGGAGCCGGGGCAAGCGTGGCAGCGATTCCGCGCCGCGAGAGCCATGCGGAAATCGCCTCGTGAATGACTCGGTAAGAGTGGCGCGGAGGTGCTTCAGAAAGCGGGTGAGCCGCCGGGATGATGAGTGAATAAGTAAGGTCTTCGCCGTGCTCAACAACGCCGCCGCCAGTCATCCTGCGAACAATTTCCCGCCCATCGTCAGGCACCGTGGAATGCCGGATGAAATAGCCAAAACTGACGGAAGGCCGCCGCCATTGGTAGAGGCGAAGAACTGGCGCAGAGGATGCAAGAAGGAGCACTTCATCGAAGGCCATCTGCACCGCCGCACCACGCGGCGTCGCATCGAAGATGGTGGCGAGATTTTCAAAGAGCACGGGCGCGTTTGTATTCGCGTGAGCGAGTTCCGTCATCTGCGATTTTTTCCGTGAAGTCAGCTTCCGTGTAACCCATAGTCCGCGCATGAAATTCGCCTTATTCTCACTCGCGCTTCTCGCCTGCACTGTTTGTGCCGATCCTAATAAAACACTGGATTCTTTGCGGGCGGAACTTCGAGAGGAGCTGAAGTCTGCATTGGACAAGGGCATCAGTGAAAATAACGAGCAAATATATCGCATTCGATCTCTGCTCTCGGAATCACTGCCGGGCGAGCAAATCTTGGATGAGAAGGTGCCGCAGTTAATTCAGACACTCGGTCAAGTTCGCACGATTAGTCGCTCGGAAAAAGCAGTGAAGCTTTGCGAGACGCTGATTGCAGAGTTGCGCGCGCAGACAGCAAATAAAGCGAAGGAGTTTCGCGAGAAATTTGATTCTGTAGTCCGTTCTGCGCTTGTTGATGGACTGAAGGCAAAGACAGCGAAGGAGCTGGACGTTCCGATTTCCGAGATCGGAAAGTTGCGCAAACAAATCCGCAACTCAGAGAATCGTGGTGATTCTCAGTATTCGTTAAATAACGATCTGCTCCAGAACGTAGAGCAGGCACTGATGCTCTATCAAGATGGCCTCATGCAAAAACCAGACGCATCCAAGCGCGATGTCGGGGAGAGCCTTAGGCTGATGACTTCTACTGTCAGTCGCGGGCTTGGAGATTTAATGCCGCGTTCGGAACTGCTCGAACGCATCCAAGCGGCGTCTGAGAGAGTTTCACCTGCAGTTAAAAAACCAGCTATAAGTTATGTAGAGGCTGAGACGCAGGTTCGAGATACGGTCCGCAATATCAAGAAACTTGAGGAACTAGGCGCCGCCATCGACAAGATCGACGCGGTTTATTCTACCATGCGACAAACTGGTGGACATTACTCTGACACCAACATCCTCACCAATCTTCGTAGCTACAGGCGAACTTATGACGAACTCCGGGCTGGCACCGCCACATCAATGAGTTTCGCAAACGCATCTGGATCAACTTTTGGATTGGATGAGTTAGGCCCAATCAAAAATATGCTCGTTATTTTTGCCCTGCCTCGTGTGCTGCGCACTCCTGAAAATATGGCACCCGGCGAAAACGAGCCTGTCTCCTCCTACCTCCAGCGGGTGCTTGATGCCGCAGAAGCAATGCGTCTCTCAACAGTCGCCAGCCCAAGCGACTCTGCTGCGATGAGGCAGTTTTTCGCTGGTCTTAATCAAGAGCGCGCACGCCAGCGAAGTGCAGCAGTAACTTCTTACCTCGCTGCGTTGAAAACTGGATCGCAGGCGGTTCCCTCCGAACATATTGGGGACCGATTAGAGGCCATAAAAAAAGAATTTCCTAGCGACTTCGAGGCGGGAGAAGCCACCACAAACACACCTGCGATTTATGATGATCGCTTTACGCGCTTTCCGCCTCGCTCAATGTTGCCACCACCAACTCCTCAGAACCCGCAACCCCCGATTCTGGTGGTTCCAGCAGTCCCTAAAGAAGCACAGCCAGCACCAAAGTAGCACTAGAGCGGTTTTAGTAATTTTGTAGCCATACAGCTTCTGCGCTTTCTCATTAAATATGCTCAAGTTGGCGGCTACAGAAAAAAGCAAACCGCTCTAGCAGAGCGGGCTGCTATGGCCCTTCTCTGAGTCATGATTTTTCCAGACTAATCCGGGAGCACCGGGCCGTGGTCTTCGTCGCGAATCTGGTCTTTGTCTTTGTGGTTCATAAGCTAGTTGAGAGTTTCTAGTTGAGAGTTGAGAGGCTGGTAGTCGCGGGCGCAGCGCCCTCTCAACTCTCAACCTTCATCTCTCAACTAATTTACGAGCAGCCTTGGCTGGTGCCGCATTCGGTGCAGCAGCCGCAGGCTCCGGCGCGGATGACTTTGCTGCTGCCGCAGTTGGAGCAGGTGGTGTCCATATACATGTGGCCGAGTGCGCTTTTGAGACGCTCTGCGTGGGTGGATGGAACTTGCGGAGTGCCTTCGCTGTTTCCGGCGTGGGAAATCACGTCGATGATTTCTTTTTCCGAGGTGCGTTCGAGTTCGGGGACGGGGCGGTTGAGGGCTTTTTTGTCCAGCTCGGCGAGTTCTTTCATCGGCAGCTCGGTCTGGCCTTTATTCGGGCTGGTGGCTTCTTTGTAGCCTTTGATGTATTGGCAGCCGAGCCAGCGGAAGACGTAGTCGGTGATGCTGGTGGCGGTGCGGATGTCGGGGTTTTTGGTGAAGCCGGATGGCTCGAAGCGTTGGTGGGCAAATTTGCGCACCATGCTGTCGAGCGGCACGCCATATTGCAGGGCCATGCTGGTGAGTGCGCCGACGGTATCCATGAGGCCGCCAAGCGTGCTGCCTTCTTTTTGCATCTGCACGAAAAGCTCGCCGGGCTGGCCGTCTTCAAACATGCCGACGGTGATGTAGCCTTCGTGGCCGGCGATGTCGAATTTGTGGGTGAGCGCGACGCGAGTATCGGCCATGCGCTTGCGTGCAGGCTGGTCGGCCTTGGTGCGGAGTTCGCTGAGTTCGCTTTCTAGTTCGGCGATGCGGACGGCGTAGTTGTCCGCCTCTTCATTCGCTACGGCTTCGACTCCGGCTACTGCGCCGTTGCTGGAGCTGTGCGTTTTTTTGTCGGTGGCAATCGGCGCACTGCCTTTCGAGCCGTCGCGATAAATGGCGATGGCTTTCAGACCGAGCTGCCAGCCTTCGACGTAGGTGTTCATGATGTCGTCAATCGTCGCCTCTTTCGGCAGGTTGACGGTCTTCGAGATTGCGCCGCTGAGGAAGGGCTGCGCGGCTGCCATCATTTTAATGTGGCCGCGATAGTGCAGGCTGCGCGTGCCGTTGGCGGGCTGAAATGCGCAGTCGAAAATGCTGAGATGCTCGGGGCGGAGGCCGGAGCTTTCACCTCCGACATCCTCGATGGTGTCGTGCTGGTCAATGTGCGCCTCGATGCGCTCTACTTCGATGCGGTTGTAGCCGAGGTTTTGCAGCGCGGGGCGGACGGTTTGGTTGACGATCTTCAAAACTCCGCCGCCCGCGAGCAGCTTGTATTTAACAAGCGCGATGTCCGGCTCAATGCCGGTGGTGTCGCAGTCCATGAGGAAGCCGATGGTGCCGGTCGGCGCGAGCACGGTGACTTGCGCGTTGCGGTAGCCGTGCTTATCGCCGAGCGCGAGGGCGCTGTCCCACACAGTCTGCGCTTCCTTTTTGAGAAAACCAAAACGCTCGCTGGTCTGGATGCCGTCCACGCTGTCGCGGTGCAGTTCGATGACTTTGCGCATGGATTCCACGTTGTCCTTTTGCGCGGGCTTCTCGACGCCATTGCAGCGCGCATCGTGGTAGCCGGGAAATGCGCCCATGACTTGCGACATGCGGGCGCTCTGCTCGTAGGCGTGTCCGGTCATGATTGCGGTGATCGCGCCTGCGAGCGCACGGCCTTCGTCGCTGTCGTAGCCGAGGCCGTAGCTCATAATGAGTGAGCCGAGATTCGCGTAGCCGAGGCCGAGTGTGCGGAAAATGTGGGAGTTTTCGGCGATTTCCTTGATGGGGTAGCTGGCGTTATCCACGACGATTTCCTGCGCGGTGATGAAGATGCGCACGGCAGCTTTGAACCGCTCGACATCGAACACGCCATCGGCCTTTTTGAACTTCATCAAATTGAGCGAGGCGAGGTTGCACGCGGTGTTGTCGAGGAAGAGATATTCGGAGCACGGGTTGGTGCTGTTTTGCCGCGCAGTGCCTCGGCAGGTGTGCCATTTATCAATGGTCGTATCAAACTGCATTCCGGGATCGCCGCAAACCCATGTTCCCTCTGCGATCTTGCGTAGGAGCGTCTTGGCGTCCTTTTTCTCACACGGCTTGCCGTCGGTCACGCGCTTCGTCCACCACTCGCGACCGGCGAGCGCGGCGTCCATAAACTCATCGCTCACGCGGACGGAAAGATTCTCGTTTTGATACATCACCGAGCCGTACGCTTCGCCGTTGAAAGACGAGTCGTAGCCCTGCGCAATGAGCGCCCAGGCTTTCTTTTCTTCCTTCGTTTTCGCCTCGATGAATTCCTCGATGTCGGGGTGGAAATCCTTGAGCGTATTCATCTTCGCCGCGCGGCGGGTTTTGCCACCGGATTTCACCACGTTTGCTACCTGATCGTAAACTTTGAGAAACGAAAGAGGGCCGCTCGGTTTGCCGCCGCCGGAGAGCTTTTCGCGGGTGGAGCGGAGGGGTGTGAGATCGCTGCCGGAGCCGCTGCCATACTTGAAGAGCATCGCCTCGGACTGCGCGAGGCCCATGATGCTTTCCATGTTGTCGTCCACGCGCTGAATGAAGCACGCGGAGCACTGCGGGTATTCATATTGCGTCGGCGCGCGCTCGGCTTTGCGGGTGTCGCGATTCACGAAATAATTGCCCTCACCACGCCCGGTGCCCGTGCCGTATTGGTGGTAGAGGCCGCAGTTGAACCACACCGGCGAATTGAAGGCACCGAATTGATTCACGCAAAGCCAAGTCAGCTCGTTGTAGAAAAGCTCGGCGGTTTCGTTGTCGGCGAAATAGCCATCCGCCAGCCCCCAATCGGCGATGGTGCGCGTGACGCGGTGGATGAGCTGTTTCACCGAGCGCTCGCGTCCGCCGCGAAACGGGTCGGTGCCATTGGCGATGTCGCCGTAGAAATACTTCGAGACGGCAATTTTCGTCGCGAGTGCCGACCATGTTTTCGGCACTTCCACGTTGTCCTGTTTGAAGATTGCCTTGCCGGAATCATCCGTGATCGCGGCGGTGCGGTTTTCCCATTCGAGTTCGTCAAACGGCGCGATGGCTTCATTGCTGAAAACGCGGTCGAATTTCAGACCTTTTGCGGTGGATTTTTTGGCGGAACGGCGGGCGGGTGCGGCGACGTTGAATCGGTTGTTGGAAACGGGGCGGCGGAGTGTTTTGAGCGTAGGCATGGCTGGAATGTGAATAACTTGGTGAAAACTTTGTGGGGAACTGACCAATAAGGGGTGCTTTCCAGAGGCAGAGCCTGTGAATAGCACTCCCTATTGGGCGCAAGGCCGGATGACACCACAATTAGTAGGGGTGTTACAGAAAATAACGGGCACCTTTAGGAAAAGTTATTTCCTGCGAATTTCCGCTTGCCACGAGCGCATCGGACCGCTCCCCAATGCAAAAACGCACGCCTTTTAACGCACGAAGCGTGGAACCTTTACGGAGCCATAATTCCGGCGGTTTAATCCGCTGAAAAGCCGATAAACAAAGTAGCCCGCGAGTCCCTTCGCTGCTGAACACAACTCGCGAAGCGACCAATAAAATGAAGTGTCGCTTCGCGAGAGGCGTAAAGCCGCGAAGGGACTCGCGGGCTACTTTGTTTGCAGGCTACAAATCCGCCTCAGTTTTGAGGATTTTGACGAGCTTGAGCAGGTCGCTTGGGATGAGTTCGTATAAGGGCGTCTTCGGGTCGCTTGTGATGATCTGATACTGGCGCAAATCATACGCGCAAATCGCCGCAATAATCACTGCCGCGCCGAGCCACTGGCGATGCCGCAGGCCCGCGCAAAGATGCGCCACGAGCAGCACCGCGCCGAGCCGGAATGGCATTTCCCAGATGCTCGTGTAGCGCAGATTCATGCCGTATTTGATGTTGCACATGACGACGTAACTGGCGGCGACGAAGACGGCGACGAAGGTGAGTTCCTTCCGCGATGGCGTGAGTTTGAAAAGCGCACCCACGCCCAGCAGCACAACGATTGGGCTGAGTGTGATCATGTCTATGAAGTAGCGATACCACGGACCATCGCCGGTCAGTTTCGCGTAGTCCAAGTTCTGCGCTTTGGCTGCGAGAATTTTGTAGATGTTGATGAGCACTTCTGCGCCGCCCGCAAGCGACATGAGCAGCAGGATTCCGAGAAGCGGCGCAAAAAAGCTGACGAGTATAAACTTCGGCGTAGTGCTCCCGATTTTGAGCCAGCGATTTGTCACGATAATCGCGGCGATGCCGCAGCAGACAAAGAATGCGTTTTCGAGTTTTGCGATTGGCAGTAGTGCGAGGAAGATTCCGTGCGCGATGAGCCAGCCTTTTGAGCCGGGAGCCTTCATACATTCCCAAGTGGTCCATAGACACATCAGCGCCCAAAATGCGAAGAATCCATCAATGAGCGCGTGCTGGCTAAAATGAATCTGCATCGGGCTGAACGCCATCAGCGCAAGCACGCCCAATCCCGCTCCGCGACCGGCCATTCTACAGGCTGCGAGGCCACCTACAATCATCAGCAGAATGGTGAACAAACACGACACGCGATGCAGCGAGGCCAGCGCGGGATCGCGGTGATCGGAGTCCATCGAGCGGTGCGGCGGAAGCTCCGCTGGCTGTATTTCCGAAGGTCGCAAAGGCGGCGCGTCGCCAAACTGCGCACGTTTCCAAAGCCACGAGGTGTAGATGTAAAGAAACCGCGTCGGTGGGAGTTCGCACTCCGTTTTTTCCGAGGCTTGCGAGTCGAGGAAAAGGCCGCACATATCCGGCATGGCGCCCATTCCGCTGCCTTCCACCGTGATCTGGTATGGTGCCATCGATTTGTCGCGCTGGAAGACGCCGACCATGTGCTTTCCGCCGTCCATCAAGTTCACATATCGGCGGTAAATCAACTCATCGAACCCCACGCGCCGCTGAGAGCCGGAGTCCATGATTCGCGCCACGGAGCCGATGATGGAAATCAGGACAAAAAAGATGACAAATATCCGCATGGAAATCCGCTGCGGCTCGGCTGGTAGTGATTCAGACATGATTGGGCTGCGCCTGCTAAAGCAAACGCCTTGCCGAAGTGACAGCGCACTTTCCCAGCGCGTCGCGCCGTGCGGAAACTAATTGCGGCGCGAAGACAGCTTTGCCAGCAGACGCAGGATTTCCAAATAGAGCCACACGAGCGTCACCAGCAGGCCAAACGCGGCATACCATTCCAGATACTTCGGCGCGCCGACTTCCGCTCCCTGCTCGATGAAATCGAAGTCCAGCACGAGGTTCAGCGCCGCAATCACCACCACGAATACGCTGATGCCGATGCTCAACAAACCGCTGTCGTGCATAAACGAAACATTCACCCCAAACATCCCCAGCACCCAAGTCACGAGATACAAAATCGCGATGCCGCCGGTCGCTGCCACGACACCGAGTTTGAAGTTCTCTGTCGCCCGGATGATCCCGGAGCGATACGCAACCAGCAGCGCAAACAGCGTCCCAAAAGTCAGCATCCCTGCTTGCAGGACGATTCCCTGAAACTTCGCCTCATAAAACGCCGAGATACCGCCGATGAGCAGCCCCTCGCAGAGCGCATAAATAGGAGCCGTCACCGGTGCCCACGTCTTTTTGAAAACCGTCACCAGCGCAATGATGAAACCGCCAATTGATCCGCCAATCGCCAGCGGCATCGCCGCCGCCGGGTTCACGCGGAATTTCTGCCACGTATAAATCGCCGCAACCATCGCAAGAATAAGCAGAATCGCGGTTTTGTTCACCGTGCCTTGGATCGTCATGCGCTGCTCGCCAGCAGCGGGCCTCGCGTTAAATGTGCTGTCGTTCAGTGCCGGGTTGGATGTTCTCATATTCGTGAGGTTTGTTTATCAGCTAGATTGCGTGCTGCAATCACGGAGCAGGATCAATTTTTCTGAAAGTAGCTCGCGAGTCCCATCGCGATTAAACATCCCTCGCGAAGCGACCAATTATATGAAGTGTCGCTTCGCGAGTGGCACTGTGCCGCGAATCCCGACACGTCGGGAGCGGGCTACTTTTTTGGACCACATCGCTTGCAGCCGCAGCTCGTTTCCGGCAAAGGATGAGCGATGACGACTGCACGAGTGCTGGTGAATCTTGGTCTGCGAACGTATCCGATTTTGATCGGAAACGGGACGCTTGCTGAATTAGGCGCTGCGCTCCGCGAAAACGTGATGAAGCAGCGCGATGCGTTCGTGATCACGAATCGCGCAGTCGGCGCACATTATTTCGAGACTGTGCGGCAGTCGCTGGAAGCCGCTGATTTTCGCCGTGTAGTGCGGCATGATATTCCGCCGACGGAGCAGGGGAAAAACTGGGAGGAATTTTCCAAAGCTTGCGCGGGAATGCTGGAGTCTTTCCCCGATGCGGGTGCGATTCCGCTGGTGATTCTGCTGGGCGGCGGCGTGGTCGGCGATTTGGGCGGATTTGCGGCAGCGGTTTTCAGGCGCGGTGTGCCGTTTGTGCAAATCCCCACGACGCTTCTCGCTGCGGTGGATTCCAGCGTGGGCGGAAAAGTTGCCGTGAATTTTGGCGGCGTGAAAAACATCATGGGTGCATTCAGTCAGCCGAAGCTCGTGTTCTGCGACTTGGCTGTTTTGCGCACGCTCGATGCGCGGGAGGTGCGCAGCGGGACGGCGGAGATTATTAAATACGGCGCGGTGTGCTCGGAGTCGCTTTTCCGGCAGCTCGAAGATGGCGCACTGGAGCGCATTCTCGCGCTGGAGCCGGAGACGCTCACGGATGTGGTGGCGCAATGTTGCCGCCTAAAAGCAGACGTGGTGGAGAAGGACGAACTCGACAAACTCGGCATCCGCAACGTGCTCAACTTCGGCCACACCATCGGTCACGGGCTGGAACTTAGCGCCGGCTACGCGCTCACTCACGGCGAGGCCATCGCGATTGGGATGGTCGCCGCGACTCGCATGGCGGTGCGGCTTGGAATGGTGGGCGCTGATTTTGAAAACCGGCTTTTCGCGCTTATCCGCCGCGCTGGATTGCCGATGAGCTTTCCGGCGACGCCGGGACTTTACGACGCCATCATCCGCGCTATGCAGTCCGACAAAAAATTCCGCGACGGACGCAACCTCTTCGTCCTGCCAACAGCAATCGGAGCGTGGGAGCCTCGCGAGAATGTGGATTGGGAGCTGGTCGGCGAATGTGTGCGCGGGGTGATTTCCTAAATCTGCGCAAGTCTGCTGGCACGGTTTTGGCTTAAATTAAGGTGTTGTTGTTGCAAAATACGCGCCGCCCGGCTGGTTGTCCGGGCGGCGCGTTCTTTTTGTACGCAAAAAGGCCCGGAGCCGTG
>JANMLS010000200.1:0-9870 GCA_031372675.1 Verrucomicrobiaceae bacterium | reverse complement strand
CCCTTGATGCGCTCGCCCGTCTCAGGGTGCGATTTCTGCGGCATCAGCGAAGCATCCGCGACGTTAAATGGCGGGTTCGTAATCCAGACGCTCAGATGCTCAATCAGCTTCGAGACATCCTCGACGGTCATCGGCGCGCCGAAGTTTCGCGGCCAGCGGTCGATGGGATATTTTTTTTCGTTCAAAATCGCGTCCTCGATTTTCGGCACCAGCGCCGAGGGCGCTTCGCAAATCCGCCGTGCCACGCGATACGCCAGCTTGCCCGCTGCAAGCGCCGCGCGGCCTTCCTTTGAGAGCTTCGCGAGCGTGAGGCGCGATTGAATCACCGACTCGCTCTTGCCGATTTTCGCCGCAAGCGTCGCCTGCGTATGCACCGGCTTGCCCTCTTTTTTCTCAGCCAGGATGCGGGCAAATGCGTCGCATTCTTCGAGTGGCGTCAGATCGTTGCGCTGCATGTTTTCCACCAACATCATTTCCTGCGCTTCGATGTCGGTCAGCGTGCGATAGAGGACCGGCACTTCCGGCACCTCTGCCAGCTTCTCGCCGCTCTCCAGCGTGCGAGCTGCGGTGGACCTCCATCGGCATTCACCGGCGACGATTTCCGTCGTGCCGTCCGCCAGCTTGCGGACAATCAGCGGGCTGATAATGCCTTGGTTACGGATAGACCTCGCAAGCTCATCGAGCTTGCCTTCGTCGAAAGTTTTGCGCGGCTGAAAGGCGCATGGTTTCAGGCTTTTTCGTGGGATGCAGATTACTTGTTCGCTCATTTTTTGTGTTTTGTTTTTTTGGTTTTTTGTGGGGGAAAATTTTTCTTCGGAGGCAGCTTATTTCCGCCCAGCCGGTTGCGGTTTCCTTGCTGGGAAATGCGCATATTTTCGCGGGCCGATGCCGTCTTTTTCCAGCCCGCCGGCGTCTCGCCAAACAGCGCCACACAGCGAGCGTGCATCGTCGCGTGCTCCTCGTTCAGCAGGTCCCCGAGGTCGCGGAAGCTCATGTCCAGGAGCAAGTCCGGGCGGCGGTATTTTGCGTAAGCAAAAAGCCGCTTCACCACATCGAGCGGATTCACGCCGCCCGCAAAAATCCACTCCATAAACTCGGATTCAAATTGGCGGAACTGCTCAAAGACGACTTCTCGCAGCCTCTCCGCATCCGCCGGCAATCCCGCCTCCAGCGCATCGAGCAGCGCATCGCGCGCCGCCCGCTCCTCCGTTTCAATCAGCTCCGAGAGCGGGTTGCGCCAGTCCACGCCCTCCCACGAATGCTCGCGCCCGCCACCATGCGCAGCCCCGGCGCCATGCTGCAGCACGCGCTTCATCCCCACCCGCTTGAGCACCCGCGCCAGACGTTGTTCGTGCGGTTCCTGCGCCATCAGTCGAGGTGCCTTTCTACGAGGCGCTCGTACGCCTCTGCCGGCGAGACGTGACGAGTGGCCAGTTCTTTGCAGCTGCGCTCAAAATGCCGCGCCTTCTTTTGCAGGCGTGCCTTTTCAGCGTCCGAAATTTTTGACCCCTCCGCGGAGGGCAAAAGATGCCGGATTTCCAAAGTGCCGTCCGGGTTTTCATCGGCCAGGATGCGCTCTCTGCGCATATAATCCGGTGCCGGGCGAATCACCGGAAATACGCCAGCCCCGATTGCGCGAGCCTCAGCATCCGCCGCCTCGTAAGTTGGGAAAACATGCGCGGCGTCAAGGTCCGCCGACCAATCCCACTTGCGGTCCGCAAACAGCTCCTCGACGCGCACCGCAGCTTGGACAATCGGCATCTCCGCGCCTCCCGGCGTAAATAGACGCTGAATCACCGCTGGCATGGCCCCTCCAGTTGAGTGATTAGAGCCGCAAAATGGTCCCGCGACTTTATCGCCCGCGCCACAAGCCCCGCGCGGTCTGGATACATCGCCAGCAGCTCCATCGCAGCCGCGTAATTCTTCCGCGCCTCCAAAAGAGCCGCCTCCCGCGAGGCTTTGCTATTTGCAATCGGCGATTCGCTATTCATCCCGAAGCCCTCCCAAAAGTTTCGCCACATGCCTCAACTCCGCAGAATTTGCATCGACCAAACGCGCAAGATTATCGACCGCGTCTTGCTCGCTCTCCCCATCCGCACAAGCGCGATGCACTAGCTTTTCGAGAGCGGCAAACCAAGTCCCATTCGACCGTTTTTTTGTAATGACCGCAGCAAATTCCCGCAGCGAAGAGTGAATGCGAATAATCATCGTCCTCCCTCCAAAAAACATCCACCCGTAGCCCTACTCGTTATTCCCGACGGCTCGCGCTCGCCAGCGTCTCGGAGAGACGTAGTCCGGTTTTGTGGCGGGACTACGGATGGAAAATCATACACAAGCCCACACCGCGCACACTCCACTTCGCGCGTAAGCACCTGCGAGGAATTGACGTGGACACGGCCAAACTGACAGCGAGGGCAGCTCATTTTCCGCCCTCCAAAAAACGCTCCGCATTCCCGCGAGTAATCAGCGCCGGCCGCACTTTCGTGTTCGCCTTGAGTTGCCCCGCATCAATCCACCCTTGCACAGTGCGAACTTCGCGGCCCACGTAGGCCGCAAACTGCGCAGGCGTCTTCGGCCAGCTCTCAGCCGCTTTCTCCGCACGCAGAGCCGCAAGCTCGTCGCGCACTTCGCCGAGGACCAGGAGCAGCGTTTCTTCCGTGGTCGGAGTCATAGCTTTTTCTCCGCCGCCGTGATGGCCCGTTCATCGCGCCGACCCTGCAAATAAGCCCGATTGCGAGCCGAGCAGCCTTCCAGCCACGCGTCAAAACGCGCCTTGGTGTAGCCATGCTCCCAGCACAGCGCCGAAAAAATCGCGATGCCTAATAGAGAGAGCCAGTCCATTAGTTCGCCCTCCGCTTCCGTTCCTTGCGCCGCGCCAATACCTGCGCCGCCTCGATTTCGCCCGGTGTGTAAAGTCCACGGTCAGCGAGCCACCCTTTGCAAGCGACGCCAACATCGTTGAATGCCCCCTCAAAGCTCTCCAGTTCAGGATTCCCGACCGCCACCAAAAAAGCAGTATGTCCCGCGTTCATGCCTGCCTCCTTTCATCCGCGACCGCTGCATCCTCCGCAGGCCGCAAATGCTCCCACGACATGATGATGAGCGCCGTGTCCGTGTGCGCGTCCTTTGGCAGAGTAGGAGTGACATCGCGCACCAGTGCAGCGCACTCCTGCACAGCCGCCGTCATCAGCGGCGACATCCCCGCCACGCCTTGCCCCGCCCGCTTTGCCCATTCGAGCCGGTTCATCGCGCACTCCCTCCCAGCCGAGAATAAGCATCTGCCAGCGTCGCGAAAAAACGAGCTGCGCACGCATCAGGCTTGCTTCGATTTTTCCGAAAAATATCCAAGTGCCGAAAGCTGTAAAACAGACAAAGCCCCTCAGCCACCGACAGCCTAAAAATGAGCCTCACAGCAAAAGCCCTCCGATTTTGGAGACGGAACCCGTAATCAGGTTCTCGGAAGAAAATGTGATGGACCCGTCGAGTTCGACCGGGTCGCGAAACCCGACAGCCACGAGAGCCGCAGTCACCGCATCCAGCGGCGGCTTGTCCGCCGAGTGAATTATGAGCGCAACGCGCCGCCGTCCGGCCACACGTTCAAACGACACTTCCGTATCCGCGATGTTCATCGCGTCACCTCCGTCATTTCGTTTTTTCCAGCGGCCAGCGCTTCGAGCGCCGGCGTCACGAATTTACGGATTGAGACGCCCCGTTTTGCGGCCCGTGCCTTGATTTTTTTAATGAGCACATCCGGCACTGCGATGTTCCCGAGTTTTTCGTTCGTTGCGTTCATTACGGTGAACTATGTCACCATAGATAACCATATGTCAAAAGATTTTTTGATTTTTTTCTAAATTGATTCGTCCAACCTTGCGCCATGTCCGAATTCACACAGTTGCGAGTCCTCAAAACCACGTCGGAGAAAATTAACGCTTTGCTCCGCGCTTTGAATCCGACTTCCAAGCGCCCGGGTGCCAGCAACCTTGCAGACACCTTGCTAGCAGAGGCAATCGACGCCATCGAGCACGGCACGTCCATGCCCACAGTCCACCGACTAAACGCCCAGCTCCGTGTGCAGAAAAACAGCTACGCCGAACAACAAGGCAAGTCGGCAGGCTTCGCCGAAATGCCAAAGGAAATCGAGGAACTGCGAACAAGCGACCCCGCGCGTTTCGCTACCATTGAGGCCCGCCTTTCCAGCATCGAAAACTTGCTCAAAGCTGCCTCCGAACCAGCCAAGAAAAAGCACTGATAACGCTCAAAATCGACCGCAGTGGGCAACGCTCCTGGTCGCTTGAGGAACAAGAGGAGCATTAAGACACCATGAAAAAATCTGCGCTTGCAAAAACCCTTAGCCCGCAAAACAACGCTGTCATGAAAAAGCTCATCGCACTAATCGCGCTCGGTTTGATTAGCCCGGGTCTCTACGACATCGGCAAAGCCGTCCAAGTCCGCCGGACCGCAGATGCACAGGCACGCGCTGCCGTCGAGCAAGGCCGAATCGAAGCCGCGACAAAGATTACTTCCGCGCGCGCGCAACAAGCCGCTGCTGACTATCAGGCGCAAAATCCGAAAATGATTTGGAGCTATGACCAGGGCACACAGCGCTGGGTCCAGCACCAGCAAGGCGTGAGCGTCCGCCAAAGTCGCGGAGGCTTCTAGTCTGCTATCGGCTTTTTGCTATCGGCTATCGCCGCCGGTAACAGCCCCCAAAACTCCGCAGCCACAGCCCGCGAAACCGCACGGCCATCCGGCATCCGCACTGCGCGATAATGCCGGTGCAGCGTCGCCTCATTTTCATGATGCCCGAGCTGCGCTTTCAGCAGCGCCAAGTTTTGATGCTCCGCAAAGTGCATCGTCGCAAACGTGTGCCGGTTCACATCCGGCGGCCACGGCCAAAGCCCAGCAGCACGGCGCAACTTCTCCCATTTCTTCCGCCAGTTCGCAGGCTTAAACGCCCGCTGCTTCGGATGCCGCTCCAGCCAAATCCGCATCCACGCCACCGCCACCGGCGACAACTCCACCACACGACGACGCGCATTTTTATCCACCGCCGAGCCGACCACAAACGTCCCGTTTTCAAGATCCAAATCCGCGCGCGTCGAGCGCTTCACCTCCTCCGGTCGTACCCCACAAAAAAGCGTCACCGCCACATACCCGAGCAGATCATCAAAACGGAACGCATTGCCCTCCCAAGCCAAACGGCCCGGATGCCACAACGGCCCGCGCTCAAACGCGCACAGCCTCAACAGCCGCGCACACTGCGCCGGCGAAAGCACGCTCACTTCCTTTTCGGTCTGCTGTTTTGGAAGCTCAATATCCGCCGACGGATTCCGCGAAGCCAGCCCCTCGCGCATCGCCCAGTTGAACATCGTCCGCACATTCCCCGCGTAATTTTTAATCGTCTTCGACGCCCACCCGCTCCCGAATAGCCAGCCCGAAACATCCTGCCGCGTCACGCTCCCCACATCGCGGCCGCGCAGCTCCGCCGCAAAATTCCCAAGGCTCACATTGAGCTGATTCACATACATATCCCGCCCTGGCGTCGCCCGCGACCGCCTGCTCGCCACAAACTCCTTCACCAGTTCCGCCACCGAGAGCTTCCGCTTCAGCGCCCGCCCATGCGCGAGCGCCAGCGTCACCGCCTCCTCGATGCTCATGCCCGCCTCACTCAGCCGCTCCTCAGCCAGCGCATAACGAGCCAACGCCGCCGGAGAAAGCGAATGCCCAATCTGCCCCGTCTGCCGCCGCATCTTCGCCCGCGACCGCAACTCCGCCTCCGCATCTTTCCGCGCATCAAAAGCCAACTGCAAACGCTTCCCATCCACAATCCCGCAATCGACGACAAACTTCGTGCGACCTGTCGGATACCTGCGAACGCGAATTTTCACACCCGCACGGATAAATCGGTTGCGTATCAGTTGCAACTTTTTCCGCGTCCCGCCGCGTTCCGCAGCGTCTCACAGCGTCACTCGACTCTGTGAAGTGGTCGGGGCGATAGGATTTGAACCTACGACCTCCTGGTCCCAAACCAGGCGCTCTACCAAGCTAAGCTACACCCCGTAACAGGCGAGCATATTTAGCAGTCTACGCGAAGGCCGCAAGGAGAGTTTCCAAGAAGTTTTTGGTGAACCTCCACTTTGGCTGAGAGCGGGTGGCGAAGTAATCAAAGGAAAAGACGGTTTCATCCGGCATTGCGGAGGGACGCGGAGTGTGGTGTATCGCGATTGCATTTTGAGCACGCCGCGAAAGAAATCCGCCCGAAAAAATAAGACGCCCTACGATGTGCGGCAGATGACTCTGCCTGTATCTTCGCAGCGTCGGGGGAAGCTCAAGGCGCGTGCGGCTGAAGCAGACGAGGAAGTGATGGAGGATGATGGCTTGCATCGCCCTTTGCGGAATCGGATTTACAACGCGATCATCGGTCTGGGTTTCGTGCCATTTGCGTGGGTGCTCACGATGGCGATCATCGCGACGTTTGGGACGATGCGGCATTCCAGCGCGGGGCTGCCATTTTACAAAACGCACGATTGCGTATCGCTGATTGCGGGCGCAGCTGTGTGGTTGGTGATTTTCTTCGGGAGCCTTTGGCTGCGCGGGCTGCCGCTCTGTATCCGGCTCTATGTTTTCGGGCATGAATTGATGCACGCATGGATCGCCGGGGTGTTTTTCAAAGGGCGGATCAAGGAGTTCAACGTGAGCGCGGATGGCGGCTACATCGTCACGGATAAATACAATTTCATCATCGCGCTCGCGCCGTATCTTTGGCCGATTTACTGCATCCCCGTGCTGGCGATTTGGGGCGTGGCGGGATGGTTCCCAGAGGGGCTGGCATACACGGGGACTTTTCATGGTGCGCTGGGTTTTACGTGGATGTTTCATCTCAGCTTCACGGTCTGGATGCTGACGAAAGGGCAGAGTGATTTACTCCTGCCGGGCCGCATTTTTTCACTCGTGGTGATCTACATAGTGAATGTGGCTTTGCTCGCCGCGTTTGTGATTACGATGGCCCCGGAGTTCACATGGATGGGCTTCGGGCAGGAGCTTTGGAAGGCGACGCTGGAGTTTTACCTCGCCGTCGCGAAGCTATTCGGCGGCGGGTGATTTTTCTTTCTCGCCGTGCATTTTTCAGACTCGCTTGCGGAATGAAAATCCTTCTCGTCTGTTTGTTTATTACGGCAAGCGTCCATGCTCAGGATTGGACGCGGTTTCGCGGGCCAAATGGCTCCGGCCTCGCCACCGCGAATCTCCCAGTGCAGCTCTCGGAAAAAGACATCAACTGGACTACGACGCTGCCGGGCACGGGGCACTCTTCGCCGGTTGTGTGTGGCGACCGTGTGTTCGTCACCTGCACGCCGGATGCGCGGATGTCCGAGACGGCAAAGCGGAGCGTCGTATGCGTGGATGCGAAGACCGGCAAGGTGCTGTGGTCGCGCGAATTTGCAAACGGCGGCTATCGCAAACACGCAGACAATAGCTTTGCCTCGCCCTCCTGCACGGTGGATGCGGAGCGCGTGGTCGCGTGGTTCCCCGGCGCGGACAGCAGCCAGCTCGTCGCGCTCGCGCAGGCCGATGGAAAGGAAATCTGGAAGCGCGATCTCGGCTCTTTCAAATCGCAGCATGGTCCGGGTGCTTCACCGATTTTGGAGAAGGGCGTGGTGGTTTTGCAGAGCAGTCAGGATGACCCCGGCTCGTTCATCGAGGCGTATGACGCGGCGACGGGGAAGACGATTTGGAGGAGGGAGATCAAAGGCGGGCAGCACGCGATTTCCACGCCGTGTTTCGCGGTGAAAGGCACGCAGCTTCTCAGCGTCTCGACGGACAACGGATTGCTCGCTCTCGACCCAGCGACGGGGAAGGAACTTTGGGCGATGGCTGATCTTTTCAAGCTCCGCTGCGTCGCTTCGCCCGTGGTGACGAGCGAGAATTGGATCGTCCTGCAATCCGGTCAGGGACAGGCCACGAGCGAAGTGAAAGTGGTGAAAGGCGCAGCGGAATCGAAGCCGGAGGCCGCCTACGAAGTCGTGCGCATCGGCGGCTACGTCCCCACGCCCATCGTCGTCGGCGACCTGCTTTTTTTGTGGAAGGAAAACGGTACCGTGACCTGCATCCGCGCCGCAACGAATGAGCAACTTTGGAGCGAGCGCGTGGAAGGTCCATACTACGCAAGCCCCATCTGCATCGGCGGAAAAGGCGGGCGGCTCTACAATCTCACGCGCTCCGGCGAACTCGTGTCCATCGCGGCTGGCGAGAAGTTTGAACTCATCCAGCGCTTCCCGCTGAATGAAAAAGAAAGCTACGCCACGCCCGCTGTGAGCGGTGGCCGCATGTTTGTGCGCACGTTTTCGCGGCTCATCTCCATCGGCAAATGATGACGCGCATTTCATTTTCACAAACCGGCGAAAAGCTCACCTCGCGCAGCGGCATCTTGGAACTCATGGATGATCTTGGTCGCGCAATGACCGAGTGGCCCGACATGCTCATGCTCGGCGGCGGCAATCCGGCTGCGGTCCCCGCGATTCAGGAAATCTGGCGCGAGCGCATGGCTGCGCTGCTCGCGGATTCGCCCGCATTCGACCGGATGCTGGGCAACTACGATCCACCGCAGGGAAATCCACGTTTTCTCAAAGCCCTCGCTGCGCTGCTCCAGCGCGAGTTCGGCTGGGCTGTGGGCGCGGAAAATATCGCGCTCACTAATGGCGGGCAGAGTGCGTTCTTCTTCCTTTTTAATCTGCTCGCCGGTCGCCACGCAGACGGTCGCCAGCGGAAAATCCTGCTCCCGCTTTCGCCCGAATACATCGGCTACGCGGACCAAGGTTTCGGCGAAGGAATGTTCGTCGCCTGCCGCCCGGAGATTACCTGGCTGAGTGATCGTGTATTCAAATACCGCATCCATTTTCCCGCTGTGGAAGCAGCGCTGCGCTCCGGCGACATCGCGGCCATCGCCGTATCGCGCCCCACGAATCCCACGGGCAACGTGCTCACCGATGAGGAAGTGCGCCGCCTCTCCGAACTCGCGAAGCAACACGGCATCCCGCTCATTCTCGATAATGCGTACGGCGCACCGTTCCCCGGCGTGATCTTCACCGACGCAAAACCGTTTTGGGAACCGCACGTCATCATGACGCTCAGCCTCTCTAAACTCGGCTTGCCCGGCACGCGCACGGCAGTCGTCATCGGCCCGAAACAAATCACCGAAGCCGTCGCAGCGATGACCGCAATCGCCGGACTCGCCAACGGAAACATCGGCCAGCAAATCGTCCTGCCACTCATCGAGAGCGGCGAGATTCTCCAGCTCGGCCCGAAAATCCTGCGTCCTTTTTACGAAGAAAAAAGCCGCGCCGCGATGCAGTGGACACGCGACGCGTTTGACGCAGCAGGCATCGAATGGGCCATCCATGCCAGCGAAGGCGCGTTCTTTTTCTGGCTCTGGTTTCGCGGGCTGCGCATCCCGACGCGCGAGCTTTACCAGCGGCTCAAAGCGCGGAAAGTCCTCATCGTCCCCGGCGAATACTTCTTCTTCGGCCTGCCCGAAGACTGGGAGCACAGCCGCCAGTGCATCCGCCTCAATTACGCCCAACCGGAAGCTGTGGTGCGCGAGGGCCTGCGAATCATCGCGGAGGAAGTCGTGAAGGCTTCGTAGTAAAAGAGAGAGCCTGGGATCGGGATTGAACCGACGACCTCGTCCTTACCAAGGACGTGCTCTGCCAACTGAGCTAGGTGGGCATTTCACATGGGCTTGCCATGTGGACCAGACGACATCTCGTGATTCTGCTGTGTGAATTGCTCTGTCTGTCCGCGAAGGTTGCGGTTTTCTGCGGAGCGGGAGACCGGATTCGAACCGGCGACGTTCAGCTTGGAAGGCTGACG
>JANMLS010000174.1:0-4286 GCA_031372675.1 Verrucomicrobiaceae bacterium | reverse complement strand
GCGCGTAATCAATGACGGTGAGACCGAAGTCGCCGCTGAACGCCATGCGCTCCAAAAACTCAACTCCGGGAACCAAATCACCGCAGATTTTGAGCTTCTCGATTTTGTGGTCGAGTCGTCCGATCTTCGTCTCGTTGAACTCAATCGTCCCCCATTCCTCCGCCTTCGCTACGCACATTTTGCGGATCACCTGAATCGCTTTGCGCCGAGCCGAGACGCCCATGTCGCGGAGTTTTTCGAAAGAGCGATGCGCTGCTGCACAGGCGTCTTCCATGCGTTCGTAAACGCCGAAGCTGGTCTGCGCCGCGGGTGCGGTCTTCGATTGCGCGGCGAGTCGTGCGAGGACTTCGCTTACCACACGCGATACGATTGTTTCGTCAAGTTGAGCCATAGGAAATTAGGAGATTACTGCGCTTTGTAGATGATCGATTTGCCGATATCCACGGTGTCCACGATCCCGATGACGACTGCGTCAACGGGCGAGTCTTTGTCCGTCGCCGCGAGCCGCGCCGAGCTGCCCTGCACGATGAGGACGATTTCGCCCTCACCAGCGCCAAGGCTGTCTGTCGCGACGATGGTGCTCGTGCCGGGCTTGAAGCCGGTCGCATTCACCGCATCGATCACGAGTGGACGCACGAGCAGGAATTTATGCCCGGTCATCTTCGTGTTCTTCTTCGTCGCTACGACAGCTCCCTCGACTTTGGCTAAAATCATGGTTTCAGAGGATGGGACTTACGCGACAGATGAGACCAATTGGTCGCATTTATCGCATCGGTCCCATTCAGTTACTTCGCTTTGGGAAGCACTGCGACGAGGTCGTTGTGCGGGCGTGCGATGACGCTGACGCTGACGATTTCGCCGAGGCCTTGGGCTGCAGTTTTACCGGCTTCCGTCGCAGCTTTCACTGCGGCGACATCGCCGGTGACGCATACCGTCACCATTGCATTGCCGACCTGGGTCATTGGGCCGACGAGTTCTACGTTGGCGGATTTCAGCATCGCATCCGTCGCTTCGACGAGTGCGATAAGTCCGCGTGTTTCGATCATTCCGATTGCTTGGTTTGCCATATAGTTAGTTTGTAGTTTGTAGTTTTTAGTTGAGAGTTGAGAGTTTTGCCCACGCATTGCGGGCGATGATGATTTCTTCGTTGGTGGGGATTATGCGCACTTCGATTTTCGAGCGCGGCGTGGAAATTACGGCTTCTTCGGCGCGTACTTTTGCGTTTGCTTCGGCGTCGAGTTCGAGTCCGCAGAAGTCCATGTTTGCGCAGATTTGCGCTCTGAGAGCCGGGTTGTTTTCGGCGATACCGGCGGTGAAAATGAGCACGTCCAACCCGTTGAGTTCGACGAGAAACTGCCCGATGTATTTGCGAATCGAGCCGACAAAAACATCCAGCGCGATTTTCGCATCGGCATTTCCTTGTTGCGCTGCAGTGAGCAAATCGCGGATGTCGCCTGTCGCGAGGCCGGACATTCCTTTTAGCCCGGACTGCGAGGTGAGTGCTTTCTCCACGGCATCAATTCCGAGGCCGAGGTCGCGGGCCAGATAGATGAGCGCGAATACGTCGAAATCGCCCACGCGATTGTTCTGAGGAAGCCCGCTTTGTGGCGTCATTCCCCAGCTTGAATTCACGGCCTTTCCGTTGCGAACGGCTGCAATCGAGCTGCTGCCGCCGAGATGACAGGAGACGATGCGCAATTTATCCGTGCCGCGAATTTCCGCGCAGCGCTGCGTGACAAAACGATGGCTCGCTCCGTGGAAACCGAAGCGGCGGATGCCGTATTTCGTCTCCCATTCGCGCGGCACAGGATAGCGCACATTTTCCACCGGCACTTCATCGTAAAACGCTGTCTCAAAAGTGCCGATGCACGGCAAATGCGGATGCGTTTTGTGAAAGCTGCGAACCGCTGCAACGTAGGGCGGATTGTGCGCGGGAAGCAGCGTGTTGATTTCTTCCATCGCCCGCAACACCGGCTCATCCATCACCTGCGTGCCGGAAATGCCACGCGCCATCACAGGCTTGAAGCCGACTGCCGCCAGCCCATCGAAGCCACCTAGTGCCTGCTCCACCCACGCAATCGCCGCCGCATAATCCAGCATCGCCGAAACTCCCTCAGTCGCCGGGCCGTCGCCGACCTGAACTTTCCAAGGAGCCTCCGCGCTGCCGATACGCTCCACGCCACCCTTGGCGAGAACGCGCTCGGACGGCATTTCGATCAAGCGAAACTTGAACGAAGTGCTGCCGATATTAGCGACGAGGATTTTGTTATTCATGAGTGCGCCGTCCTTTCTGTCCCTAAAAAGAGACGAAAGGGACTACTTTGCCGCCGCTACTTTGCCGCCAAGGAATTTCCCCAGCATGTGAAGGTCGTCGTGCGGGCGCGGGATGACGTGGACTGCCACGACTTCCCCGATTGCGTTTGCTGCGGTTGCTCCGGCTTCGACGGCGGCTTTCACCGCTGCGACATCGCCTTTTACAAACACGCTCACGTAGCCCGAACCGACTTTTTCCCAGCCGATAAGTTCCACGTTTGCGGCCTTCGTCATTGCGTCAGTTGCTTCAAACTGAGCGACGAGGCCCTTGGTTTCGAACATTCCGATTGCTTGTCCTGCCATAATAAGTTGTATGTTAAATGTTGATTGTTGAGAGTTTAGGCCGTGAAAAACTTCAGTAATTCAGGGCTGGGCCGGGCGATAACGTGCGAGGCGACGAGGTTTCCCACGCGCTTCGCGGCTTCGCGTCCGGCTTCTACGGCTGCTTTCACGCTGCCGACGTCGCCTTTGACGATGGGTGTGATCAATGCACCGCCGATTGGGATGGATTTGACCAGTTGCACGTTCGCGGCTTTGACCATGGCATCACTGGCTTCCACCAGGCCCACGTAGCCGCGAGTTTCGATTAGTCCGATTGCTTCGCTCATTGTGTTTTTATTATTTGGGTTTGATTTGAAATTAGTTTTTGACGAGTTCAACTTTCGTCGCTCGGTCAAGGTCGCACGCATTGGCCTCGTCGGTATCCATGTGGACTTCCAGCTTGAACGACGGGTCCACGCGCACGATGAGGTCGTCAAAGCGTGTGTTGCAGCCCTTCGATGTCACCTTGAGCGTAATCATGTCGAGATGCTTCACACCGTAAAACTTCGCATCGCTCGGCGACATGTGGACGTGACGAGCTGCGCGGATAATGCCGTCTTTCATCTCCAGCATCCCCTTTGGCCCCATCACATATCCGCCCGGCGTGCCTTTAATATCGCCCGACATCCGTACTGGAATATCCATTCCGAGCTGAACCGCATCCGTGAGCGCCAGTTCGATTTGGGTCAAATTGCGGCATGGTCCGAGAATGCGCAAATTGGGAATCACACGGCGTCGTGGCCCGATTAAAGTGACCGTCTGCTCCGCTGCAAACTGCCCTTCTTGATAGAGCATCTTGTGAACAGTGAGCTTCGCGCCGGGGCCGAAAAGCGTCTCCAGATTTTCAGGAGAAATGTGCATGTGCCGCGCTGAACTGCTGACTTTTAGTTCGGGTGCAGACGGCTTTGGAGCCATCTGGCCTAATTGCCGAGATAGCGCCGTGCGGACGAGTTCTTCGACTGTGGAGCGACTTGTATTTGTGAGAAGAGACATTCGGAGGTGAAATCTAAATGACGGAACACAGTCATATAAAAACCACAGCGCACGTCAACGGAAAAGTTAAACTTTTTACGCTCATCTTCCGCCATAACGAGATTTCACTCTAAAAAAAACGTGCTTTGAGGTTGCGCGAGCAAGTTTTTTGACGAGTGCTTGCGGCTTTCGTGGGCGTTGCGTTAGTTTCGCCGCCTATGTTTAGCCATGTAGTCATTTTCTGGACCAATCCTGCGAACCCAAATGCCACCGAGGAACTCCTCGCAGGAGTGGAAAAATACCTTCGTCCGATTCCCGGCATCCGCCTTTTCCACGCGGGACGCATGGTGACAAGTCCGCGCCCAGTCGTTGAGCAAAGCTACCAAGTCGCTCTTAATCTCACCTTCGACACCAAGGAGGCTCAGGACGCTTATCAAGTCCACCCTTCCCACCTCGAATTCGTGGAAAAAGTCTTCAAGCCGAACTGCGCAAAAGCAGTGATTTACGACTTCGAGTAAGCAGTCCGCAGTCAAGCGAGCGATTCCGATCCAAAGTGCCACCATTCATTTTGTGACAAATTGCACTTCTCCGCTAATAGATGCAGTCTAAACGCCTGCAAAAACCGACGACGGCAGCCATTTTTGAATGAACGGAGAGAATCCATACAAACCGCCCTTGCC
>JANMLS010000169.1:0-4659 GCA_031372675.1 Verrucomicrobiaceae bacterium | reverse complement strand
CTCAAGCGACTTGTCGCGCCGAGCCTCGCTCGCAAGGCTGCAAGCCGTTGCCACGGCTCTGTGCGTGACAAGTCCCGCAAGCCACGGCGGGAACAAGTTCCCGCAGTCCACGGCTTCGCTCGAGTTTTCGGGAGTTCCCTGAAGCCTCTGACTACTTTCGCAGGCGACGTGCGACGCGACGTGGACTGCGCACTGCATGAATGTGCTTTCACACTCCGCATCGATCCGCCAAGTAGCGCGGCGATGATCTTCCGCTCTATGAAATGTTCCCTTGCTATGCTCGCCGTGGTTTTCACCACCCACGCGGCTTTTGCGCAGCTTCCTAAAGTGGAGCCGCCTCGCGCTTGGACTGGCGTGAGCGGGGTGGCGTTCACCGCCACGCTGCTGAATTTCGACGGCACGACTGCGATTTTCAAAATGGCAAACGGCCAGCAGGCGAAGGCGACGGCTGCGCAACTCAGCGTTCCCGATCAGGAGCATCTCGCTGCGTGGCTCAAGCGGCAGCCGATCAAATTCACCATGCCGGATGTCGTCGCCGTGGACACCGCGAAGATCACTATCACCACCGTGAGCGAAGACGATAAGGCGGAGAAATATGTCTATCGCACGAACCACTTCGAGTTTCAGTCGCCGGGGAAATTCAACGGCTCGCTCATGCGCGAAATCAGCCGCACGTTTGAAGCCACCTACGAGCTGCTCCGCGCACTGCCTTGGGGAATAGACCCGCGCCCGCCGTCCGGCACGCACTTTCGCGCCGAGCTTTTCAAGACCAAGGAAGCCTACGTCGCCGCTGGTGGTCCGCCGAATAGCGGCGGCGTGTATAAGTCGGCGACGGAGACTTTTTATGTGCCGTTTGAGAGCATCGGCATCAAGGAATACGGCAAGGGCTACTCGAAGGATGATGACTTCAATGCCGATACGCTCGTCCACGAACTCACGCACCAGATGATGCACTTCTGGCTGCCGTATCTGCCAAACTGGGTCGTCGAAGGCACCGCCGAATACACCGGAAATCTCCCGCTGAAAACGGGGCGCTTCCGCGTTTCTGCTGCGAAGAGTGCGCTGAAGGATTACACGGAGTTTTTGAAAAAACGCGCCGTCGGCGGGATGCCGGAGCCTTACGATTTGTACAAGCTTTTCAAGATCACCAACGAGCAATGGGGCGACACGCTCGCCGAAGACCCGACGCTCTCGCGGCGCATGTATTTCACCAGCTATCTGCTCGTGTACTACTTCATGCACCTCGACGGAAATGGGGACGGCCAGCGCTTCATCAAGTTCTTCCGCGAAGTGGACGCGATGCGCAAATCCGGCGGGCGCGGGATGCGGAGCGATGCAGAATATCAGACCAAAATCCTCGCCATCCTGCTCGACGGACGCAGCGAGGATGAGCTGATGAAGCAAATCCGCAGCGCCTACGCGAAGCTGGGCATCAGGCTGTGAAGGGCGAATGACGAATGACGAAGCGCAGGCGAGTTTGCTATCGGCTATTTGTAATTGGCCAATCGCAAATGGCCAATAGCCGATAGCCAATTCGTCACTCGTCATTCGTCATTCCCCCGCACTTCACTCCTTCTGCCAAGGCCGCTTCCGTGGGCCGAAGAGCGGGGGCTTGGAACCGGTGCTCGCCGGTTTCTCCTGCGGTGAATTCGTGATGGGGGCGAATCCGCCATTCTGTGCGGCTGGTGCTGGCGCGGGTTTGCCGGTTTTTTGCAGGTAGGGCTTTGCGAGCGGCGGGGCTTTGGTGATGCGCTCCCACAGGCCGCGCTCGTCCACGGTGTCTTCGTACACGACGCCGAGCTGATCGAGCACGGTCCCCGTCGCCAGCCAAAGCTCGGTAATCGCTTTGTTCAGCGTGGCCTGGTACTGAAGCTCGACGGAGCGGGCTTCGTAGAGGCGGCGTTGCTGGTCAATCAGCTCGAAGTTGGAAAGCTGGCCGGCTTCCATGCGCTTCAGCCCGACTGTCACGAGGTCGCGGGCGGCGTCGCTCGTGGCTTTTGCGGCGGCGAGCGCTTGCTGGTTGTTGCGGATGGTATCAATGGAGCGCTGCACCGAGAGGCCGATTTCCAGCTCGGCTTGTTTGATTCGCAAAATGGACTGCGCTTTCCGCGCACGCGCAGCTTCGACTTGCGCACGGCCTTGGAGATTCCCAATCGGCACGCTGCCGGTAATGCCGAGCTGCCACGCGGGCGATTCGCCATCCTGCAAGCGGTCCACCGCGCCGCCGAAATCGCGGTCCAGCCCCGTGTAGCCGTAGCTGCCGACGACATCGAGCTGCGGCCAAGATTGATTCTGCGCAAACTTCAGCCGCACATCCTCGGACTCGGCGGCGATGAGCAGCGCCTTGTAATCGCTCCGTTTTGAAAACGCGATTTGCAGGAGCGACTCCACTTTGAGGTCGGGCACTTTGAGCGGACGAATCATCTGCGGCAGAAACACGGTGGAATCGCCCGTCTTGAACTCAGGCAACGTCTGGCGCTTCAGCAATACCTGGCGGTCGAGGAGGAAGGTTTTCGCCCGGTAGAGATTTGCGCGGTCCGTGAGCAGTTGCACTTTTGCCTGCCCGGTTTCGTACGGGGAGAAAAAGCCGAGTTGCTCGCGGCGGTGGCTGAATGCGAGCAGCTTGATCGCGGCGTTGATGGCGTCGCTTTTATTCTCCAGATCGCCGAACGCCTGCACCATGTCGTAGTAAGTCGCAGCAACGCTTTGCAGCGCGACTTCGATGCGGAATTTCCAAGCAAGCTCGGCGGCGTCGCGGTTTTTTCGCGAGATGCGAATGTCAGCGAGATTTGCGTTCAGACCGGCGTCTTTTAGCAACGGCTGGCGAAACTCCAGCGTCGCGCTCGCGCCAAACGTCGGCAGCACATCGCGCGTGTCGCCGACGAAAGAAAGGTGCGTTTTATTCCCGCGAAACGTGATACCGAAAATCGTGCCAATCGGCGTGCGTGCGCGGATGCCAGCCTCGGCGGAATCTACTTCCTGCGTGAACGTGACGATGTCGCTCGAAAAAGTGGGCGCTTCGATAAACGACGCAAGCTGCGGCTGGTAGTTCAGGCTTGGGAGCTGGAAATTGAGCACGCCTTGATTCGAGATCGCTTGAATGCGCCGATCAATTTCACCGAGGAAATTTGCGACGCCCTGCTGCGTGGAATTAAACGCCGCAATCCCGCTGTTCACCACCTGCGTCGCAAGCGCGACATCCTGCAAACGCAGCAGCGAATCCGCATTGCGGATGTTGTCGGTCGCGTCGGGCGTTTTGATGCGCTGCCGCTGCACCGCAAAGCTGAACACCGGATCAAATTCGCCGTACGCATTTTTCACCCGCGCGTTCTCCAGCGAGATGGCGACTTCCTCGATTTTTGCATCGAGATTGTTTTTCAGTGCCGACTGGATTGCTTTTTCCAGCGTCATCACTTCGACCTTTGTGCCCTTTCCAAAATAGTCCGCAGCCGTGGCTTTTGGCGGCGCTGGCTCTTCCTCCCGCTTCGGCGGCGGCGCATCCTCAGCCGGAGGAACGGGCGCATTCACTTGCTCGTCTTTTTTCCCCTCCACGAGCGGCGGCGGCTCTGCCGCGAAAAGCGCGGGAGCGGCGAGGGAAAGCAATGGGATACACCAGCGGCGAGTGAGCATTAGAAACGATAGTCGAGGCTGATTAAGTCCACAAACCACTGCAAAACGATTTTGCCAAAAGGTCGTTTGCCGGTGTTGATTTTTGCGCGGGCGGTCATGCCGTAGCGCAGAAGATTTTCGGGGTTTTGCACCTCGACGGTGATCACGTAAGTGTGCTCCAGCAATTTCTCGCGCCCCGTGCCATCGGGGACCGTGGGCACATCGCCGCCGCGCTCTTTGCTGAATGCGATTGGGAAATTACTTTCGTCCAGTTCCAGCGCGTCGCCATTCACGATGCCCTCAAACTTTTTGCTGGGAAACGCATCCGCGAGAAGCGTGACGCGCTGGCCCCGCCGGACTTCGCGCACCTGCTGCTCGGTGAGCGGGATTCTGATCTGCATCGGATTCAGCGGCGCGATTTCGCAGAGTGTGTCATTTGGCGGGCGCAGAAGCTGGCCGGTGCGCGTTTCGAGATCGCGGTTCAGCACGACTCCGGCGGATTTTGCACGAAGCGTGAGTTGCTCAACATCGCGACGCGCTTTTTCGAGCCGCGCTTTCGCTCCGTCGCGAAGTGCTTCGAGCTGCTTCATTTCGTCTGCCCGCTCGGAGCCGAGTGCGAAGCGAATCCGCAGCTCATATTCCTCCAGCGCCCGCTCCTGAATCGCAAGCTCCTGCCGGATTTCGCGATTCTCCAACTCCGCAAGCACGGTCCCCGGCTTCACCTGCTGGCCCTCGCGCACAAAGACTTCGCGGATAAAGCCCGCCGACTCCGGCCTCACGACTTCGGGGTTTGCGACCTCCACCGCGCTGTGCCGACGCACATCCGTATTCACCGGCACGAAGCAAAATGCAGCAAACGCCAGCAACGGAATCCCGAATACTTTCGCAATGCGGCCCCAGCGTCCGCCCGCTTTGAGGTCTTCCTTGGTTAAATTGAGTTGTTTCACGAAATTCCACAGTGGCACGACGACCCATCCCGTCAAAGCAAGGAAAGCAAACCAGTCTGCAAGTCCCTCAAGTCCGAGCGGCTGGAGGTGCGGCTCCATGAAC
>JANMLS010000114.1:0-21748 GCA_031372675.1 Verrucomicrobiaceae bacterium | reverse complement strand
CATTCAATTGGGTTTCCCCACAGCACCCGGCCACACTTTAATTGCTTAACTTAAATTTATTTATGAAAAAACCAACGCTACTACTTCTACTTTCTACCGCAATTTATACGAATGCTGCTACTGTCAACTGGGGCGCTCTCGAAGATAACGGCTTCAGTGCTTACGGTCAGGATTTAGCTCAGGGCAACTGGGCTCGAATTGGTTTTTTCAATGCTTCCGATTCAGTAATTCAGGCGAATGTAACCAATCCTTTATTCCTTAACAGTATATTTACTGAATTTGCATCTACTCAGATTGGTTTTGGTGCTGGCGTCGATGGTCATTTTTCAATTGGAAGCTCTGCAAACCCAGAGTCTCTTTCTGGACCAGTAACAAATATTGTTAATCAGCAAATCTATTACTGGGTTCTAAACTCAACCAACACATCAAGTCTCAATCTTGCCCTAAGTAGTGCCACGGCTCAGGGCGTTTTTTATGTAAATAAAGTCAATAATTCTGATTGGGCATTTCCTGTCCAATCACCTAACGCTGGTGTTGTTACTAACGACATCACTAATATGACAAATATTGCGGGAAATGCGCTTGTCCCCGGTGCTACCATTGTACTCGGCGGATTTGGAGGAGAGATTTCAAATGCAACGCTTTCACCTAACTTCACTTTGGCTGCCGTTCCCGAACCCACCTCGGCCTTCCTCATCGCGATTGGTGCGGCTGGGTTGATGACTCGTCGCCGTCGGCAGAGCTAAGGGCTGAACGGAATCGACATTATTTTGTCTTACGAAGGCAAGCTGCGAGGCTTGCCTTCGTTGCGTTTTACGACTTTCTCTCTTTCTTAAAAATCCGTCATGCCAGATTTCCGCTACACCGCCAGAGACTCTACGGGGAAGCCTGTGGATGGAGTCGTGACTGCAAACGACCGGGCGGGCGCGATGTCGCAGATTGAGCAAAAGCGATTCACGCCGATCAAAATCGTCCCTGCGGAAGCTGCGACGAAATCTGCTTCCGAGTCACCGGTCAAATCGCTACCCGCAGGCTCCGAGCGATCCGGCGAAAACACACTTGCGAGAACAGAGCCGAAAGTTGCGGCGGCAAAAACATCCGCAGCTTCGGGGAGAAATGGCGCAAGTAATTCCGCAGTCAGTTCGGCGCCCGGAGTAACGACCATCAGCCACTCGCAACAGTATCTTTTCTGCGAGCAACTCGCACATTTACTCAGCGCGGGGATGACGCTGGATGAATCGCTCGGTGTGCTGGTGAAGCGTCTCAAGCAACCCAAGCTGCAGGCGCTTTCCAAGTCGCTGCATCAATCGCTGATTGATGGCCGAAGCCTTTCGCAGGCGATGAAAGATTTCCCAAAAATCTTCAACTCGCTGTTTGTGAACATGATTTCCGCAGGCGAGGCGTCCGGTTCGCTTTCGCTCATCCTACGCCGCCTCACGACGTATCTCTCGGACATCAAATCGCTACGCGACCGCGTGCAGCAAGCGCTGATGTATCCAGCCTTCCTCGTGGTGGCGGGCATCGGGCTGATCCTCGTTTTTATGACGACGATGGTGCCGCAGTTGACGAGTTTTTTCAAAGACACCGGCTCAAAACTCCCGGCAGTGACGAAAATGCTGATTGATGCCAACGACGTGCTCACAGGCTACTGGTGGGCAATCCTCGGCGCGATAGTCGGTGCGGTGATGCTCTTCAAAGCAGCCATCGCAAGCCCTGCCGGGCGTCTCGCGTGGCACAAATTCAAGTGGCATATCCCCGTGTTCAGCCGCATCCCGCGCTACCGCTTTTACGCCCAGTTTGCCCGTACACTCGGCACGCTCACGGAGAACGGAGTCACTTTGCTCAAAGCGCTCGAACTCCTCGAAGACGTGGCGGACAACGAATACATCCGCCTCCGCATGGTGCAAATCCGGGCATCCGTCGTGGATGGCGCGACGCTCTCAGGCGCATCCGCCCCGCAGAAAGTCTTCCCCGAAATGTTTGTGGATATGATGGGCGTGGGCGAGCAGACGGGGAAATTCCCCGAAACCATGAACCTCATCGCCGACGTGTATGAGCGCGAACTCGACAAACAAGTGCAGGTAGTGAGCACGCTCATCCCGCCAATGGTCATGGTGGTCATCGCCGCCGTGATTGGCGTGGTGATCTACGGCATCCTCGTCGCAGTCTTCAACCTGACTTCGGGAGTGCGCACGACGAGGTAGGGGATTTCTAAATGACAAGCTCGCAGGCGTGTTGATTCGCCCACGACTTCGTCATTTTGCGCCACGCCCCCTCACGCCCTCGGCAGCGACAGCGAGCAGCACCACGAGACCCTGGATGGCTTTTTCCCAATACGCCTGCACATGGAAATGGGTGAGCGCCGGATTCACATTCGCCAGCAGCAACAGGCCGGGGAATACGCCCCAAAGCCGTCCTCGCCCGCCGCTCACGGCCACGCCGCCGACCACGCAGGCGGCGATCACTTTCATCTCCAGCCCATCGCCGCAATTGGGCTGCACTTGCGGGGATTGCGCGGTGCTCATCACCGCCGCAAGACCCGTGAGCGCGCCCATCAGCGCAAACACGCCAAACGTCACGCGCTTCGGATTGATTCCCGCAAGTCGTGCGGCTTCGGCGTCGCTTCCTACGGCGTAAATGCGACGCCCGGCAGCGAGGTTGCGCATTATCCACGCTGCGGTGGCGAGCAGCGCGACGGAGAAAATTATGAGCGAGAATTGCCCGATTTTTTGACTCATCCCGAACCACTGCACGCCCGCCGGGAGACTCAATAATTTCCCCTGCTGCCAAAGGCGGAGCGCCTCCTGCCAAGTCACCATCGTCGCCAGCGTCACCACGATGCTCGGCAGGCCAAGCCACGCTACGAGAGCGCCGTTCAGCATCCCCATCGCGAGGCCGGCTCCAATCGCTCCCATCGTCGCCACGAAAAGCGACGCGCCTTTTGCCATGAGAAACCCGGCGACTACCGCACACATCCCAAATTGCGCACCCACGGAAATATCAATGTGACGCGAAATCATCACCAGCGACATCCCGATGGCCACGACCAGCACCGGAGACTGCGCAGTGAGCCGGGAAAGAAGCGGCTGAAGCGCAAAAAAGTGCGGCGCAAAAATAGCCAGCGCGAGAAGCAAAAGCACCAGCACCATCGCCACCGATAATTCGCGGAAGCAGCTCTTCATCGCGCCCGACTACTGCACAAGCCGCTCCAGCTTCAGCAGCAACGGCTCATGCGTCGCGAGATAGTAGAAACCGGCAAACACAAAGAGATAGAGAATATCGACCCAAAAAACCCACACCCCGCGCTTCCACCCGCGCGACCAGCGACCAGGGCGGCGGCGGATTTGATACATGCCCACCAGCGCCACCACCGCGCTCGATGCAGCCATCAAAGCGCCCAGCGCGAGGATCGCAAACTTCACGTATTCGTTTGCCACATTCAGCATGGGAAAAAGCCCCACGCCCAGCAGCAGCGCGATTGCCAGAAGCAGCGCGGCGATTGCGCACCGCATATTCAGCCCACGGCGGCTCGTGCGCCCAAATGACATGACGTTGAGCGCGACCGTCGCGGCGGGAATGCCGAGGCCGAAGAGCAGCTTAAACGCGATGATGAGAATTTCGCCCATGACGAGTTATGCCGCGAATGCTTCCAGAAAGGCCACTTCGATTGCGAGCGCTTCCTGTATGTTGCGGTCGAAGTGTTCCCGCAGTGCAGAAATCGCATCCGCCCGCCGAAGCGCGTCGAAAGTAGGGATGCGCAGTGCAATCGCAGCAGTCTCAGCGCTGGCGGCGAGGTGATCAATATGTGCGACTGCCTGCTGCTGGCGAAGCACATCGCCCCACCATTCCTCCAGCGTGGCGACAAGCGCGGCGCGCTCCTGCCGATAGCGGGCCTCGGTGAGCGCCTTGTAAAAATCCTCGCGAGACTCCACCCAGGAGCCGGTCACATCGGTCGTTTGTTTGTAGCGTTTCACTTCCTCCTTCAATGCGGCCTCATTCACCTCGCTGATCTCCGCCTTCGCCTCCGCGAGCAGCGATTGAAACTCCCGCGCGAGTGAAAACGCCTGCTGCATGTCGGCAGACTTCCGCTTTGAAAAATCGCGCAGTCTTTCTAGCAGCCGCGCTTGTCGTGCAGTCAGCTCCCTTCTCGCAGTGAGTCGTAGCGGCACTTCGATGCAGCGCGAAAGAATCGTATCCAGCAAGCGATCCGGCTGCGTGGAGATGAGGAGCAGATGCGTGTTTTTAGGCGGCTCCTCCAGCGTTTTTAGGAATGCGTTTGCCGCCTTATCATTCATGCGGTCAGCGTCAAAAATCGTGCCGACTTTGCTCCCGCCTTTGTCGGAGCGTTTATGAAGCTGGCTCTCCATCTCGCGCAACTGTTCGATAACAATCTGCCGCGACTTCGACTCCGGCGAGACGCCATGAAAATCTGTGTGACGCTCGGCCTCCTTAACGCCGCATCGCAAAATAATCGCCGCAATTTCCAGCGCCAGCTCACGCGCACCACTGCCCTCCGGCCCCGTGATTAAGTATGCGTGGGCGAGACGCCCGTTTGCGTTCGCCTTGCGGAGGAGGGTCAATGCTTCGTCTGCGGTGAATGCCATGTTTTGGAAAGTGGCGCACGGTGCACCTGCTTGCACTGTTTGAATAGAAAACACCCCGCGTCACAGCAATTTTTTCACATCGAATAAAGTAGCCCGCTCCCAACGCGTCGGGAGCGGGCTACTTTATTCACGCCTCTTTCCACGTTTTATTCAGCGGGATTCGCTCCGGTCGCAGCGATGTGCGGCCACCGCGTTGCTTGCGGATGCTGTCGAACACTTCATCGCAGCCATCCACCTTGAGTTGGTGGACGATTTTCAACAACTCGCCGAGGCGTCCCTGAGGGAAACCTTTCCGCTCAAACCACGCGAGATACTCCACCGGCAAATCGTAGAGCGGCACACCGCGCGGCGGATAATGCTCCGGCCCGTATTTGCCAAACGGCATCCCCGTCCGCGTAATCTCGGCGAGGTCTGCCGCCATCCAATCGCGGATACTGTCTTCAAGCATCGCAGCTACCGGATTGTGCGCAGCTTGATGTTCTTCAGCCACACTTCATCCACATGATCCTGGATTAAAATCGGCGACGCCTTTTTCTCTCCGAAGCCTGCGGCATTTTTGTATTTCGACTTCGCGATTCGCTCCTTCATTTCCGGCGAAGCGATTTCAAATTCGAGCGCCTTTGCGCCATTCAGCCAGTGCTCTACTTTAGCGCCATTCACCACGAGGCGGCTCGTGTTCCATTCGCCCACGGGCTTCGTCATTTTATCCACGGCAGGCTGCATCAAATCATAAACCGCAGCGGTCTGGCGGATGGGTCCATGCTTCACGCCATCGGGGTGTTTCTCGTCGTCGAGGAGCTGGTATTCGTAGCCGAGGGATTTGTCCTTACTCACCAGATTGTATTTAATCCCGCTGTTCCCCGCCGCCGCGATTTTCCAATCCCACACCAACTCGAAGTTTTCAAAATCCTCCGCCGTCACGATGTCGCCACCGCCGCCCTTCGGCAAATGCCGCAGCGCTCCATCCGCCACCTCCCAGCCTTTCGCGGGGAACTCCAGCTTCCCGATTCTGCGCCAGCCTGCCGTCGTCTTTCCATCGAAGATCAACCTCCAGCCCGCCGCTTTTTCCTCGGTGGAAAGTTCGTTTTCAGCCGCGAAAAGCGGTGCGGTGAATGCGAGGGAAAAAATAAACGTAAGCAATTTCATCAGCGCAGTAAGTATCACGATTCGCGTGCCGCGCAACAGAACCCTACTCCGCGAGCGCCAGCACATGCGCGGTCGCGGCGCTGGCGAGACCGACGAGGTTGTAGCCGCCTTCCAGCATACTCACCACGCGGCCTTCGGCAGTCTTCGCCGCAATCCCGCGAACGAGTTTTGTGAGGTCGGCAAAGTCCTTGTCGGTAAGCCGGAAGTTGCCCAGCGGATCGCCCTCACGGGAATCAAATCCCGCACTGATCATCACCAACTCCGGGCGGAACTTTTCCATCGCGGGGACGAGTTTCGTTTCAAATGCACCGAGGATTTCCGTGCGCCCACTTCCCGCTGGGAATGGACAATTCAGCGTAGTCCCCTTCCCTTCGCCCGCGCCAGTTTCATTGGCTGCGCCGGTGCCCGGATACCACGGCGCCTGATGAGTGTTGAAAACAAACACGCTGCCGTCTTCGTAGAAAATATCCTGCGTTCCGTTGCCGTGGTGCACGTCCCAATCAACGATGAGCACGCGCTCAATCCCCAGCCGCCGCCGGGCGTAGCGCGCTGCGACCGCGACGTTGTTCAGCACGCAAAAGCCCATTCCCTTCACCGCATTTGCGTGATGCCCCGGCGGGCGAATCACACAAAACGCAGTCTTCGCGACACCCTTCACCACAGCCTCCGTCGCCGCCACCGCGCAGCCCGCAGCAGCGTTTGCCGCCGCCCACGATTCGGGGCCGACGTTCGTATCGCCGGTGCTCAGGTGATCGTATCCGCCACGGATTTCGCGTTCCGCGATTTCCAAATAACGCGCCTCGTGCGCAAGCAAGCGGTCTTCGTGTGTGAGTGCTCGCGGGCCGATCACTTTCGCTTTTGCAGCAATCCCCGCTTTCTCCAGCGCACTCCACACCGCGTCATAACGCGCAATTTGCTCCGGGTGCCCTTTGCCGGGATTGTGTGTTTTGCAGACGGGATCGGTGGCGAGAATCATGGCGCGACACTCCGCGAAAACCGAACCGCGTGCAATCCGTGGCTACGCGATGATCTCTTTGATCACATTTCCGCTCACATCGGTGAGGCGGAAATCGCGGCCTGCGTAGTTATAGGTCAGCTTCTCGTGGTCCAGTCCCAGCATCGCGAGAATCGTCGCGTGGAGGTCGTGGATTTGCACTTTGCCCTCCACAGCTTCGTAGCCGTATTCATCCGTAGAGCCATAGCTGGTGCCGCCTTTCGCGCCGCCGCCCGCCATCCAGAGTGTGAAGCCCTTGTTATTATGGTCGCGTCCGTCGCCGCCCTGCGCGTGCGGCGTGCGGCCAAATTCGCCAGCCCAGACGACGAGTGTGTCCTTCAAAAGTCCGCGCTGTTTGAGGTCGGTGAGCAACCCCGCGATGGGCGTATCCACTTCTCCGGCATTCCGCGCAAGCGTCGTGGAGAGATTAAAATGATGGTCCCAGTTTCCATGCGTCACCTCCACAAAGCGCACGCCGGACTCGATGAACTTCCGCGCAAGCAGGCATTTGCGGCCCATGTCGTCGGAGCTGCCGCCGGTGATGCCGTAGAGAGCTTTCGTCGCCTCGGTTTCCTTTGAGATGTCCATGACTGCGGGCATCTGGCTCTGCATTTTGAAGGCGAGTTCGTAGCTCTCGATGACACCTTCGATTTCAGGATTATATTTATCGCGCCGCAGTGCCTCACGATTGAGCGTCTGGATGAGTTCGAGTTCCGCGCGCTGTGCGTTCGGGTTCAGTGCGCTCGCAATGTTGCGCACTTGCGCGTTTGCGATGCTGCGATTGTCGCTGCCGATTTTCGTCGCCTGATAAATCGCGGGCAAAAATGCGCTGCCGTAATTTTGCGCACCGCCAAAACCCTGCGCAGGGCTGATGGTGATGAATCCCGGCAGATTTTGGTTGGCAGTGCCGAGGCCATAAAGCGTCCACGCACCCAGCGAGGGGCGCACAAACTGCGAGTTGCCGGTGTGCATATTCACCATCGCCTGCGGATGCGCGGGCAGGTTGGTCTGCATCGAGCGAACGAGGCAGAGATCGTCGGCGAGCTTCGCGACGTTTGGAAAAAGGTCGGAAATCCACAGCCCGCTTTTTCCGCGCTGCGAAAATTTCCATTTTGAGCCGAGGAGCGTAGTGCCAGGGCGCTTGCCCGCCTTGCCGGTATCCGCAGTCAGCTTCGGTTTGTAGTCGAAGGTATCTACGTGCGACGGCCCGCCTCTCATGCAGAGAAAAATCACACGCTTTGCCCGTGGTATAAAGTGCGGAGCTTTCGGCATGAGCGGTCCCGCTTCGGCGGCAGATGAAGTGGCAGCGAGGCCGGAAAACGCCATCCACCCAAAGCCGCACGAGAGCGTGGAAAGCACATCGCGCCGGGTGAGAAGTGGGGTGATGTTGCCGCAAGTATTTGGTTTCATAATCGAGTCCATAGACGCAGTGGAGTGTGTGCTGGTTTCAAACTGCGCTGGACTCAAAAAGTTGCAGAATCGGAGTGCGAAGCCGATTTTGTACCGCCCGCTGCTAGAGCGTTTCCGCGTAGATGATCGCTTGGGTCCCGTCGTTGAAGATGACGTGGTAGGCGGTGTCGTTTCGGGAATTAAATGCGCGGCTGGCACCAGTGACTCCGGGCAGCGCGGTGAGGGCGGTGAACGTCTTCACGGTGCGCCCTCCGATTCTACTTCCTTTCCGAATGATGAGCCTGAGCGCGGAAGTGCTGTCCGATGCCCAAACGCCTGTCGAAGTTGATGGCGTGATGCCCGCGCCTTTCACATCTGCCTCAATGATAATTTGCGAAGGTGCGGCGAAGGCGCGGAATTTCTTCCATTTCACAGTCGTGGGAAGGTCCGGCACTGGGTCTCCCTCACGCACCAGTAGAGTCGCGGAGCCGCCATCCTGCCCGCGCCACACTCCCTCGTCATTGGTTGTTTTCACGCCTCCACCACGAACGCTGGCGGTAAAAAAGTGCTGGGTGCTGGAGTTACTTATTGTGACGGGGTCCGCAAATTTTTTGAAGACTGCACCGGCTGGGAATCCGGGTGCTTGCTGCGCGGTGCGCACACTAAAACGTGCCTCTTGGTTAAAGGGGTTGCGGACCATGATTCCAGCAGCATTTTCTTTGGTGATGTCATTTCCATTTGGGATGAATTCGCAGGCAAATGTGACGATGAGTTGTGAAATCCCGAGCGGCGATCCGAGAGTCTTTATGACGGGGTCCGTGAATCCGGAAAATGTGGTGCTGCCAGGAAAGTTCCCAACCACGAAATCACCAGAGCCATTGTTTTGGAATGTGGCGTACCCACGGCGACCATTGGTCAGGATGACAAATGAGGTGATGTTGGTGGTGGAGATATTATGGCGACCGACTCCGGGAGAGCCTTTGACTGGATCGAGAATGGTGAAGCTTTTCAGAGTTGAGTCCGCGAGAGTCTGTCCCTCGCGGCAGAACAGCGTGTTGGTGGCAGGTGATGGAGCATTTCTGCGGAGGACGATGCCATCGGTAGCGGCGGTAACTTTGGGGCTTCCCGTGCCGGCTTTCAGCTTTGCACGAGCGATGATATTGCCCTGCGTGAGCATGATGGATTGCACGCTTTCGAGCGTGCCCTCGGTGAGAAGTTCGCCCGCGCGGATGTAAATGAGGGCAGTCTGGCCGGGCTGTTTGTAAACTACGACCTGGCGGTTTGACTTGGTGACGCCGGGGCCTGCGAGAGTCGCCATGACGGCCAGCGCACCGCTATTGTTTTCATCGAGAATCGGCGGGCCGAATGATGCGTAAGTGATGCCGGTGAGACCGCTCGCATTTTCACCGACAGCAATCGCGAGCTGATTATTGAAAAAGATGCCGCTGCCATTCGTCCACTTCGCGAAGTAAGCGACATTGCGCACTTCGTTTATTGCGGGCGGGCCAAAGCGCGTGAACTTTGCGCCAGCAATGATTCGTGGATCAACGCCCGCGCCGGGCACCGCTGTATTTGTAGCTGCCAGCGTCCGGAGCTGCGGGGCGCGGGGCGCGACGGTGACGGTGATGCCTTGAATCGCCTCGCCGCCCAACTCGTCCACTACGGCACCCTGAATCTCGTATGTGCCCTCGTTATCAAGCGTGAACTCGAAAGACTCCGAACTGGAGCCGTCCAAAGTGCCGCCGTTGATTCTGATTTCGTAGAAAACCGGGTTTGTTCCATCCGGGTCGGTCCAGCCGGAAAAGTTCGCGGTGATTCTCATGCCTTGGACAAGATTTGTGGTGGGAGTCAGCGAGAAAGTTCCTCCCACCGGGTCTTGGTTGGCGGGGGTGGTAAATGATTGGTCTCCGCCAAGTGTAGTTCCGGCGTCGCTCACAGCACGCACGCGGAAGTGATATGTCGTCGCTGGTTCGAGGGACTGTAGCAATGCGGTGACGGGAGTTGCAGTGGTGCCAGAAACCTCGCCGGGCGTCGCCGACTCCGACTGCCCGTAGGTCGTGTCGGTCCCAAAATCAAATGTCACCGTGGTGTCCGCTCCGTTTGCGTTCACGGTTCCGTTCAGCGTCGCAGAAATCAGTGCTACATTCGTCGCTGCGGCGCTGGCTGCCGTTGGCGCAGGAAGGATATCCATGCGGAACATCGTGCCACCGCCCAGCGGGCCTGAAAACGGCAAGAAGCCGTAGAGCGATCCATTGAGAGGCAGTATTTTTCCGATCGGAGAGCTGCCGGTGGCAGTGGTGAGATTGTGGAGCACTTGGAAAGAACCATCCGCCTTGATCCGAAACACCGTCCCGAGATTATCGGCCCCGCTGGAAGTGGTCGTGCCGTAAAAAAATCCATCAGTCGTCTCCGCAAGCTCCGCCTGCGGGAAGGATCCTTGCGAACCATTGCTGGGGAAAGCGTGGAGAATGGTCGTGGTCGTGCCGTCCGCCGAAAGCCGGAAGACGGTGCCGTGGTTTCCCGTCGCTCCCTGACTCACGCCGTAGAATGCGCCGTCGCTTCCGCGCATGAGGTTTTTGGGATTCGGTGCGGCGGTAGTGACTGAGGGAATGATGGAAAACGAACCTGCAGGAGTCGTCTTGAACACATTCCCGCGTCCGCCGCCGCCTCCGCCGAGCGCCCCGTAAAAGAAGCCGTCACCCCCATCAATCAATCTATTCGACGGACCGAAGCCATCGGTGAACTGGCTGAGATCCCGCAGCACTGAAATCGAGCCGCCGAGCGTGACGCGGTAGATCACACCGGTGAAATTTGCGCCGCCTTGTCTCGTCATTCCGTAAAGGCCGTTGTCAGTGCCTTGCACGAGTGCTGTGGTAGGCTGGGAGCCATTCGTTCCATTGAACGATGCGACGATTGCAAATGTGCCGTTCATCTCAACGCTGAAGATGCAGCCGCGGATGACGTTTACTCCGCCGACGCCAAGCACACCGTAGAGCTTCCCATCGTTTGCGAGGCAGAGTCCATCGCCGGGAAACGCGCCTTCGCTCGGTGCGAAACTATGCAGCACCGTGACGTCGCCCGCTGGCGTGATCTTCACCACGCCACCAAGTCCAAATTCGCCGCCTTTGCCCATCAGTCCGTAGAAATTCCCATCCGGGCCGACGAGATAATCGCCGGTCGGCTCGCTTCCGGTGGCACTGCTTCCTATGCGATTGAGCACGCTGTAAACGCCCGCAGGCGTCACGCTGAAAATAGTCCCGGAACCGTCGCCTCCTCCAAAAGTCGAATCTCCGCCGCGACTCGCAGTTCCGATCAAGACGCCTCCATCGCCTTCGATCAAATTGCCGACGGGAAAACTGCCCGAAGCATTGTTGTCAGCAAAAAATGATTCAAAGACACCCGCAGTGGTGATTTTGTAAACCGTGATCAGTGTGTTGCCTGATGTGAAAATTTGGGAGAAATACAGCTTCCCATCGCTGTGCAGCGTTACACCTCCCGGGATTTTTCCGGGTACCGAGAAAATGTTCGGTGTGAAACTCACGCCGGGCTGAAACGTAAATACTGTGCCGCCGCCAGATGTGCCACCGAGCGATGTCGTGCCGAAAAACGTTCCCGGCGTCCCTTCGATCACACCGGCTTCCGGCGTGCGTCCGTCCGCACCTGCAAATTCAAACAACCGCGTCACCGCGCCTTCTTTCGTCGCCTCAAATACCGTTCCGAGATTGCTCGCACCGCCTTTTGTCGCCGTCCCATACAGCTTTTCGTTACTGCCCTCGCATAACTCCGCACGCGGCTCCGCACCGTCGGCAAATGTGAAGTCATACAGTTTCGTGAACACGCCTGCCGTGGTGATTTTGAAAATCGTACCGAGCGAGTTCGCGCCCCCGAGTCGGGTCGTGCCGTAAAGTGAGGTGTCGCTTGCGGCGACAAGGCCCGCCGCTGGCGCATCGCCGTCTGCAATGCTAAATGAGTGAAGCGTCGTGAACGCGCCATCGAGCGCCAGTCGGTAAACCGAACCCACGCCTCCCGTGCCGCCGTTCGTTGTCACGCCGTAGAGTGCTCCGTCAGAACCTTGAGCCAGTCGCCCCACAGGCAACGAGTCGGTAGCGAACTGGTGCAGCGTCGTGCGGACTCCGGCAGGAGTCAGCTTGTAAGCCACGCCCCCGCCGATGGCTCCGCCCTCATCGGTCACGCCATAAAAGTTGCCATCGAGTGCGCGGAACAACCCGCCGGAAGGGTGGGAGGGCGAGCGCTCAAAACTTCGCACGACTTGCAGCGAAGTCGGTCCCGCTGACGCGCAAAGGTGGAGGACTGCAAAAAGGAACATCCGCAGCGCTGCTGCCGGAACAAGATGCGTGAGCGATTTCATGCCGCACTTTTATCGGCAACTGCTGCGGTCGGCAATTCCTCAATCCGAACCGTCTGCCTGCTTAACGAAAGGCTGGTCGCGGCCAGCCGAGATGATCGAGGCACTCCACAATCGCCGGAAGCAGCAGCGGCAGACACTCGCCGATGGCCTTCGGATTGCCGGGGAGATTCACGATGAGCGTGCGCCCGCGCGTCCCGGCGGTCGAGCGGCTCAGGATGGAAGTCGGCACTTTAGCAAACGACTGCACGCGCATGATCTCGCCAAAGCCGGGAAGCTCCCGCTCCAGCACACTGCGCGTGGCTTCGGGCGTAACATCGCGTGGCGATGGGCCGGTGCCGCCGGTCGTGACAATGAGCGCGACTTCCTGCGAATCGCACAGCTCGCGGAGGATGCGTTCGATTTCCGCACGCTCATCGGGAATGAGCACGCGCTCCCACTCAATCGGCGTCTCCAGATGCTCCGCAAAAAACTGCTGAATCGCCGGGCCGCTGCGATCTTCATACACGCCCGCCGCCGCACGGTCGCTCAAGGTGATGCGCGCAAACTTCATTCCTTGCGTTTTTCCGTCACGCGGATTTCGCCGATGACCATCCCTTTATCCACAGCCTTGCACATGTCGTAAATCGTCAGCGCCGCCACGCTCGCCGCCGTGAGTGCTTCCATTTCCACGCCCGTCTTCGCCGTCGTGCAAGCCATCGTGCGAATCACCACGGCGTCCGTGAGGATTTCAAATTCCACATCTACCGAATCGAGCGGCAACGAGTGGCAAAGCGGGATCAACTCATCGCACCGCTTCGCCGCCATGATGCCCGCGAGCTTCGCCACGGTGAGCACGTCGCCCTTTGGCAAAGCCTGCGCACGCAACGCCTCAATCGTCGCCGATGCACAACGCACCACAGCTTCCGCACGAGCGACACGACGTTGCAAAGGCTTCGCACCGACATCAACCATCCGCGCCGCGCCGGAAGTATCGAGGTGACTGAAATTGGAATCGGACATAGCGCAGAATGGCAAAGCAGCCCGCCTTTTGGCGAGCGCGGATGCCAAATCAGACTGGCACTTTCATGCCTTCCGCTTTGGCGAGTTTTTTCTGATTTGCATCAAACGTCAAAAATTCCGTAACGCCGAGGTGCAGCGCAGTTGCGATGTGAAGAACATCAAAACTGCGGTGCCCGCTTTTTGCCGTGTGCTGAAATGCCAGACGCTCCGCGATTTGGTGGACATCAGCCCAATCCACTGCCGCATGACGATACAGCCCCGCTTTCACATCAGACTGAAGCGCGGCCAAAGCGGACTGGGCGATGTTCAATGGGTAGCCAAGGTTCCGGTCGTTGGTATGGCGAAACACCTGAAATTGCGTGGACTGCCGGAACTCGTAAAACAGCAGCGACGTGCTCGCCAGCGGAGCGCTCAAACTTTCCGCAAAAGCGATGGCTCGCGCCGAAGTGCTTTGCGGAATATAAAGAGCACAAAGAAACGAAGTGTCAGGGTAGATCATTACCCTTCTTCTCCGTCGTGTTCAGCCACCCGCATCTCTGCGATTTCCTGATCAGAGAACACACGCTCTCCCCATATTTTTTTGAGCCGACCCGCAAAATCAATCTTGGGCATTGGCTCGGATTTCGCACGAGCGGATGGGATCAACGTAGCGAAATGCTGCCCACGCTTCACGATTTCAACGGATTCTCCGTCAGCAATCCATGCCGCGATGGACCTGAAATTGTTCCTTAAATCGGCAACATTGGCGGTTTTCATGATAGAAATAAATACCACTTCAAGAATTGGCTGACAAGTCGGCATTCTTCCGGCGTTCCTCTTCGTCCTTCGCCTCGTTTCGGGCGCGGCGCGCTGCGATTTGCGCCTGCTCTTCCTTTAGCTCCGCGATGATGTGTTCTTCCAGCATCACTTCCGGCGGGAGATCGCCGCCGCAGAATCCGCAATTTGGATGTCTGCGACTGTAAAGAAGACGCTGGCAGTGCGGGCAGTTCATACGCGCATTGCCTCTACGATCCCACCGCTCGCGATTCCCGGCGAATGGCTGGGGATTCGCAGGAGCAAGTCGGCGGCGGTGATGCCGGTCATGTCGCCGGAGCTGCGCCATTTTAGCGGATGCGCGATGGCTTTTCCGTCTGCGATTTCGAGGCGGGCGGGCCACCATGTTTCGCGCGGGTTGCCGGGGATTGCGGTGGCGGTGGTGAGGGTGAAAAGCGGGAGCGCGGTTTCGCCGGAGGTGAGCATTTCCAAAGCAGCGCGGATGGCGATGTGCCAGCAGACGAAGTGCGAGAGCGGGTTGCCGGGGATGACGAATGCAATCTGCCGCCCGCGTGTGGCGAAGATGAGTGGTTTGCCGGGGCGGAGGTTGAGTTGTGAGAAGTGGATGCTGAATCCGCATTCCGTGAGTGCGCGTGCGCCGAAATCGTAGTCGCCCACGCTGGCACCGCCGGAGATGAGCAGGACATCCCACGCGAAATCGTCCTGCGCCGCGATTGCTGCCAGCAGTGCTTCGAGCGAATCGCCAGCGCGACTTTGCGCGGCGATGGGTGCTCCAAATTCCGCACTAAGTCCGGCGACGAGCGTGCTGTTGCTGTCGCGAATTTGTCCGAGGCCCGGCGTTTGATCGGGCGCGACGAGTTCGCTGCCGGTAGTGATGTGAAAGATGCGTGGCAGGCTGGCGACGAGCGGTTGTGTGTGGCCGATTTGCGCGAGCAGCGAGGTCTCCACCGCGCCGAGTTTTTGCCCGCGATAAAGCAGGACGGTCCCTGCGGCTGCATCCTCTCCGCGACGGCGAACGCCTTCCCATTTGCCGATTGCCGGGACTTCCACACGCTCACCCTCGCGACAGCAATTTTCCTGCATCGCCACTGCATCCGCGCCAGCGGGAAGTGCAGCGCCGGTAAAGATTCGCGCACATTCTCCCGCTCCGAGCGTGCGACTACTCACAGCACCTGCGGCAGTTTCATCCACGACGCGAAGTGCGCCGGGGACATCCTGCGAGCGGACCGCGTATCCATCAAATGCGCTGCGGTCGAAAGCCGGGAAGTCCTCCTGCGCAGCGACCGATTCGCGGAGAATGCGTCCACGCGCTGCGGAAAGCGGAACGCGCTCCGGCAGCAGCGCGTGGCAGTGCGAGGCGATGAGGTCGCGGGCGGCGGTGAGTGTGAGCATGGGAAATGACGAATTATTGGCTATCGGCTATTTCAAATTGGCTAATCGCAAATAGCCGATAGCCAATTCGTCATTTCGCGAAGCGCCTACTCCGCTTCCACGAGGTTGAAGCTCACGTCCGTAATCCCCGCTTCGGCGGCGCAGTCGAGCACGTCCATCGTGCGTCCGTGCTTGGCCTCGTGCTCGCTGGCGATGGTGAGCACGGCTGGCGTTTTCGCGGCGTCGCAATTCGCTTTCACGCGCTTCAACACGTCGCGAAGTTTGGGCATGAGTTTGTCGCCTGCGGGTGCCATTGGCTCTTCGTTGAAAAGTATTTCGCCTTTCGCGGTGATGGAGATTACCTGCTCGTCGGCAAACGGGACTTCCTTTGTCGTCTCCACGGTGCCGGGGAGTCGGCAGTTGTGCTCTTTCTCCACTTTAACGGCGCCGGCCATGACCATGAAAAAGAGCATGATGACGAACACGACATCAATCATCGGCGCGATTTGAAATCCGACGGTTCCTTCGTTGGGATCAATGGCGACGCGCTTCATCGGCTATCCGCCCTCCTTGTTATAGACCGAGAACGACACGTCCGCGATTCCCGCTTCGCCCGCTGCGTTGAGGACATCGTTGATGCTCAGTGCGCTGCATTCACGGTCGCCGCGAACCACCACGCGAAACTCCTGATTCGCACCCTTCGCCTGCACGCGCTCGCCCGCTTTTTTGATGAGCTTAATCTGCTCCGCGACCTGTTTGAGTTCCTTGTACTCCCTGCCGTCAATGTTGAAGACCGGCTTCTTCTTCGCGGCATCCCAGAGCACGTTCACGATGGCCTCATTTCGCGTGCTATCTTTTTTAATCCCGTTTGGCGAGACAGGCAGATTCAGCCCTTTCACGTTCACTTTGATCACCTGCGCGGAAGTGATGCTCATGAAGAAAATGAGCATCACCAGCAACACGTCGATCATCGGCGCGATCTGGAACTCCGGTTCGCCGTCGCCTCCGCCGCCTCCGCCGCCCATGTTATAGAATCCTCCGTTTCATGGTTTCGTAGCGGTGGCTCAGGCTTGTGCCTCAGTTTGCACCCAGTTTGGCAGCGCGGCGTAAAGCTCCTCGTCGCCGAGGTGTGCGCCCGCGAGGTGGTCGTAGGGCATTTTCTTAAAGACGCTGCCGACCGTGTCTTGGAGATCATGCACGAGTTTGGCCGACCGATTGCGCAGCCAGTAGTAGCCGAAAAACGCGGGAATCGCGATGAGCAGACCCGCCGCAGTCGCGACGAGAACGTGGCCGATGGCTTCCGAGAGTTTCGACGGGTCGCCGATGCCCGATGTGCCGAGCGTCGCAAATGCGCTGATCATCCCGAACACCGTGCCGAGCAAACCGATCATCGGCGTGCAAACACCGATCACCGAGAGGTAGCTGATGAAATACTGCATCTGCGCATTTTCCTTCGAGACTTCCGCGCCCGCTGCTTCCTCAGCCGCGTGCTTGCCTTCGCCCGCCATTCCGAGTGCGGCGCGGACTACATTGGTGAAAGGCGACGGGTTGGTTTTGCAGAACTTGTAAGCCCCGACGTAGTCGCCCGTGCGGAATAGATTTTTAATCCCGGTAAGGTGCATCTCCGGGATAAAGCGCTTCCGGTTTGTGATGCGGCGCAGCCCGTCCACCAGCAGATAAACTGTCGCAATTGAGCACGCACCGATGGGGAACATAATCCAGCCGCCGAGCTTGATTTGATCCATCAGCGACATCTCCACGACTTTCGCCGTTTCGGGAGCGGCTGGCGCGGCAGGGTCTGCGGGTTTGGCATCCTGGGCGATTGCGGCGATGGTTCCGCCGCACACGAGTGCGACGATTGCGATGATTGGCAGAAAGAAGCGATGTTTCATGGAAGGTTGCTTGGTCCGAACTTTAAGTTTTGCGGACTGTGAAAACTCTCCCGCACTTTGGCGAGAACTTCTTGCCGCAAAAAATACTGCTCCATTCCCGCCCGTCGCACTGCTATCTCCGCAAGCATGATACTTACTTTTACCAAGATGAACGGCGCCGGAAACGACTTCGTGATGCTCGACAACCGCGCACTCCAATACTCGCTCGATAAAGCCGCCATCGCCCGCGTTTGCGACCGCCATCGCGGAGTCGGTGCCGACGGCCTCATCGCCGTGGAGCCAGCCACCGAGGGTGGCGACTTCAAGATGCGCTACTACAACGCCGACGGCGGCGAAGCCGAGATGTGCGGCAACGGCGCACGTTGCTTCGCACGCTTTGCCAGCCGTGTCTGCGGCACGAGTGGCGCGGTAAAATTCGAGACGCTTGCCGGCATCATCGGCGCGGAACTCATCGGCGAAAACGTCCGCCTTTCCATGTCCCAGCCACACTCGCACGCCGCGCCCGTGCAGCTTGATGCCGCGGGCGAAAAACTCACCACCCACTTTCTAAATACCGGCGTCCCGCACGCTATCGTTTTCGTCAGCGATTTGGAAAATACCGACATCGTGAAACTCGGTCGCGCCCTCCGCCACCACGCGCACTTTGCGCCGAAGGGCACCAACGCAAACTTCATCGCCGAAATCCCCGGCGGCATCGCCATCCGCACCTACGAACGCGGCGTGGAAGATGAGACGCTCGCCTGCGGCACCGGCGTCACCGCCGCCGCGCTGCTATGGGCCGCCGCCAGCGGAGCCACTTCGCCCGTAAGCGTAAAAGTGCGCGGCGGAGATACGATGCAAGTCGGCTTTGAGCGCGATGGAGACGGCTGGAAAAACGTCACGCTCACCGGCCCCGCAGACTTCACTTTTGAAGGCAGCGTGAAGCTCTGACGCGCACCGTCGCAGTTATTCAAGAATCGCCACTTCCGTGCCGACAGGCAGCCGCGCATACCATTTCTTTGCGACGGATGCGGGAAGGCGGATGCAGCCGTGCGAAGCGGGCGCACCAGTCACAGCGCCCTGATGCAGCCCGAAATCACCACAATTCAGCCGCATGAACCACGGCATCTTCGCGCCTTTGTAGATGTTTGAGACGTGGTCGGGCGTCTTGTTGGTGATGAGAAATCGCCCCGCTTTTGTCGCGAAGCCCTCGACTCCGGTGGAGACGGTCGTGCTCTCCACAGCCTCGCCATTTTTGAAAAGCGTGGCGCTTTGCGATGAAAGCGAAATCTCCACGCGGAGCTGCGTCGGCAGCGGGCACGGGCCGATCAGCACTCGCATCATATCGTGGTTGTTCGCTTGCGCTGCAAAACTGAGGGCCGTCATTTTATGCCGCTGTGTGCCGGTGCCAGTGCGAGCGCCGCGTTCGGTGAGCTGCTTCGCGATCTCCACGCGGCCCATCCCGGCGGCCAGCATCAGCACGGTCACGCCGCGATCCTTCACCGCGTAGTAGCGGATGAAATGCTGCGGGATGCTGCTCACCAGATCAGAATCCGGCGTGTCACCGATGCGCGTGTTTGCGTCGAATCCGCATTCGAGCAAAAACTTCGTGGTCGCCACATCGCCGCTCGCCACAGCGTGCGCGAGAATCGGGTGGCGGCTTCCCTCCATCATCGGCTCGCGCCAGCAGTGCTCCACGATGGCGCGGACTTGCCCGGCATCCCGCGCATTGATCGCCTTGGCCAGAAAGCGGCGCGTCGCTTGAGTCCAGCCGAGATTGCTGCGACCAGTTTCGATGAGCGGACGAATGAGCGCCCAATTCCCCGTCGCAAACGCAGCCTCCAGCGCACCGCGCCCAAGCGGGCAGCGAGCCGGATTTTTCCGCGCCTCGACCAATAGCAATCCGAGCACCTCCGGCTTGCGACCTTTCACCGCGTGCCAGATCGCCGTGTGCCCGTGCGAGTCACAGCGATCCACCTCCGCGCCATCGCGCAGCAGCGCAGCCACCTTCTCCAAATCGCCCGACGCAGCCGCCAGCATGAGCGGCGTAATACTTTCATCCGCCCGCACGACAGGCGCAGCCAGCATTGCCACTACAAGCGCGATAAGATGAAGCCGGATTCGTGGCATGATGAATAGTGCGGCATGAAATCCGAATGCGCGGTCTTTTCAAGCATCGGTCTGATGTCGCCGGTCGCTGACTCTCATACCAGCTCCAGAATATAAAAAGACGCCTTGAGCAGCACAGAGGACTGACGCGGGGTAGCGCACCCTTCCAGCGTGCCGTGCCCGGCTTCCTGCCGGGCACATGCAGCGGGAAACGAATCGGAGCGGTGATAGAGACAGCGTCGGCTACTAGTGCTCTGCCAGACATGGTGTGATGGGTAACTCTCCGTGTAAGTGATGCCGTGAATGGTGAATGGTGAATAGTCGCAAGCGAGTAGCCCGCTCTTTGTCGCTTGCGACTATTCACTATTCACAAGTCACCATTCACAGCTTCCGTTGTAAGGGTCGCCACCATCATTTCAATTCGGGTGACTCACTAGGTTCCGGCTGGAAGCCGAAACCAGCACGCTGGAATCGTGCGCTACCCCGCGTCAGTTTTCTGCGCCACTCAGAACGTCTTCTTATATTCGGGAGATAGGATCACAGCTCATCCAGCGGCGACCTCACCCCCAGCCCCGGCACCTTCGCCACATGCGTATAAATCATCGTCGTCGCCACATCCCGATGCCCCATCAACACCTGAATCGTCCTGATATCCTTCCCCGACTCCAGCAAATGCGTCGCAAAACTATGCCGCAACACATGCGGGCTAACACGCTTGGGGATATTCGCCTTTTCCGCCGCCCTTTTCACCGCCCGCTGGATATTATCCTCCATCACATGATGCCGCCGCACCACCCCCGAGCGCGGGTCCGCCGACAACCCCCGCGACGGCCACACCCAAAACCACTCCCACCGCTCCCCTGCCTTCGGGTCCTTCCGCTCAAACGCCCCCGGCAGCCCCACGCCCGGCACACCCGCCGCTCGGTCTGCATCAAAAAGAACCCGCGCCCGCGCAATCTGCTCCCGCAGCGCCGCGACCGCCCCCTGCGGAAGCATCGTCGTCCGCCCCGTCCCACCCTTCGTATCGTTTAAAATGATCAGCCCCCGCTCAAGGTCCACATCCTTAATTCGCAGCCGCACACACTCCATACACCGCAACCCCGCCCCATACAAAAGCTGCGCCATCGTCCGCCACTGCGAATCCAGCCCCGAGAGCAGCCGCAACGTCTCATCCTTCGAGAGCACCACCGGCATCTTCTTCACCCGATGCGCCCGCACAAACTTCGACACATCCCCCAGCGGCTTCCCCAGCACAAATTTATAAAGAAACACCAACGCATTCAGACACTGACTCTGCGAACTCGCCCCCAACTCCCTATCCACCGCCAAATGGCTCAAAAACTCCTGCACCTCCGCATCCCCCATCGTTTCCGGGTGCCGCTTATCAAAATGCAGAATAAACTGCCGCGCCCACATCCAATAAGCCCGCTCCGTATCCAAAGAATACCCCCGTATCCGCACTGCCTCAGCCAGTCGCTGCTCCAGCCTCTTCGGCGGACGCACCAGCACCGTAGGCGATCCCGATACAATCGGGATCGCTCTCTCAGCGTCCTCAGCACTCAAAGCATCCAAACTCGCACCATCTGCTATCGGCAATTTGCTATCTGCTATCACGCCATAGCCGACAGGCGAGGCGTGCGCCGACTCCGCACGCAGCGTCCTTTCAAAAAAAGGCATGATTTTTTTCGTAACAGCCCCCAAAGAAGGCGGCAAGTCGTTGGCATATGGTGAGTGCGGCATGTCAGGCCCATATGCCAACCCCGCCCCCAATACGCCAAGCAAAAAGAAACTCAAAATTCCGCTCGACACAAAAACTCCCCGCTGCTTTTGTCGGCCTCCGCAAGCGCCAAACCCAATATGCCAACACTCATATACCAACAACAGTCTTCCGTTTGCGGGAGAGAAGGATGTTAGGCTGTTTCACGCTCACACCTTATGGAATACAAATTTAGTTGCATCAGTTGCGGGCAGCACATTGCGGTAACGCCTGAACTGGTTGGCTCGCAGGCTACTTGTCCATCATGCAACGCAGCCTTGACGGTGCCGCCGCCCCCGGCAACTGAACCCAACACATCTCCACCACAACCCCCCGATGCCCCGGAGACTCAGCAGCAGAAGGCGC
>JANMLS010000112.1:0-4691 GCA_031372675.1 Verrucomicrobiaceae bacterium | reverse complement strand
CGCAAGGTGACGGAGAGCAAGTTTAAGCTTCCGGCGGAGGGGCAGTATGGAGCGGGGATTATTTTCATGCCGAAAAATCCGACGCTGCGCCGGAAATTGGAGGAGGCTTTTGAAAAGATCGTGGCGGCGGAAGGGCAGTATTTCCTCGGCTGGCGGAAGGTGCCTACGGATAATTCTTCGCTCGGCGAGACTGCGAAGGGCGCGGAGCCGGCGATGATGATGGCCTTTATCAAGCGCGGGGAGAATTGCGCGGACGATGCGGCTTTTGAGCGCAAGCTCTACGTCATCCGCAAGCGGTCGTATAATGAGATTCGGCGTTCGACGCTGGAGGGGGCGAATTTCTGGTACGTGTGCAGTCTTTCTTACAAGACGCTGGTGTATAAAGGGATGTTGCTGACGGATCAGGTGGGCAAGTATTTCGCGGATTTGCGCGACCCGGATATGGTGTCGGGGCTGGCGCTGGTTCACTCGCGGTTTTCGACGAATACGTTTCCGAGTTGGGACCGTTCGCATCCGTATCGCTACATCGCGCACAACGGCGAAATCAACACGCTGCGCGGGAACATTAACTGGATGCACGCCCGGCAATCGCTGGCGGATTCGCCGCTGTTTGGCGAGGACTTCAAGCAGACGTTGCCGGTGGTGAATCCGAACGGTTCGGACTCTTCGATGTTCGATAACGTGCTGGAATTGCTGGTGCTCGCGGGGCGTTCGCTGCCGCACGCGATGATGATGATGATCCCGGAGCCGTGGAGCGGTCACGAGAGCATGAGCGATGAGTTGAAGGCGTTTTACGAATATCATTCGTGCCTCATGGAGCCTTGGGATGGCCCGGCTTCGGTCGCTTTCACCGATGGTAAAATGATCGGCGCTACGCTGGACCGCAATGGTCTGCGGCCTTCGCGGTATTACGTGACGAAGGACGACATCGTGGTGATGGCGAGCGAGGCGGGCGTGCTGCCGTTTCCGCCGGAGAGTATTTTGCAAAAAGGGCGGTTGCAGCCGGGGCGCATGTTCATCGTGGATATGGAGGAAGGGCGCATCGTGCCGGATGAAGAAATCAAACGGAAGATCGCGACGGCGCAGCCGTATCGCTCGTGGCTGAATGAGAATCTTTTGCCGCTCTCGAAGCTGGCGGAAGTGGACCATTTGCCGGAGCCGAGTCACGACACGGTGCTGAAGCGCCAGCAGGCGTTTGGGTATTCGTTTGAAGACTTGCGGATGCTGATGGTGCCGATGGCGCGGGACGGTGTGGAGGCGGTCGGCTCGATGGGCACGGACACGCCGATTGCCGTTCTCAGCAACAAATCGCAGTCGCTCTTTAACTACTTCCAGCAGCTCTTCGCGCAGGTCACGAATCCGCCGATTGACTGCATCCGCGAGGAAATCATCACGAGCACGCTCACGACGATTGGCTCGGAGGGCAACTTGCTCGACCCGCAGCCGAAGAGCTGCAACCTCGTCGCGCTCGATTCGCCGGTGCTGACGAACGAGCAATTTGCGAAGCTCAAGCACATTGACGAAGCGGGCTTCAAGTCGGTGACGATCCCCATTTTATACCCCGTCGCGGGCGGTGCTGCGGCGCTGCGCAAGGCGATGACGGATGTGTGCGCGGCGGCGACGCAGGCGGTGGAGGATGACGTGAACATTATCATCATCAGCGACCGTGGCGTGAACGCGGAGTTTGCGCCGATTCCGTCGCTGCTGGCGACGAGCGGGCTGCACCATCACCTCATCCGCGAAGGCACGCGCACGAAGGTCGGACTCGTGCTGGAATCGGGCGAGCCGCGTGAGGTGCATCACTTCGCGCTGCTCATCGGCTACGGCATCGGCGCGGTAAATCCGTATTTGGCGTTCGAGACGCTGGACGACATGATCACGGAAGGAATGCTCGTCGGCGTGGACCACAAGACGGCGTGCAAAAACTTCGCGAAAGCGGCGACGAAAGGCGTGGTGAAAGTGGCGTCGAAAATGGGCATCAGCACGATTCAGTCGTATCGCGGCGCGCAGATTTTTGAGGCGGTCGGGCTGAGCAGCGCGGTGGTGGAAGAATACTTCACCTGGACCTCGTCGCGCATCGAAGGCGTGGGGCTGGAGCAAATCGCGGGAGAGGTCGCGATGCGGCACGCGCACGCTTTTCCAAAGAGCGCGGCGGTGAGCCACACGCTGGATGTCGGCGGGAATTACCAATGGCGCAAAGACGGCGAGGAGCATCTCTTTAACCCCTCGACCGTCCACAAGCTGCAATCGGCTGTGCGGCTGGGAAACTACGGGACGTTCAAGCAGTATTCCGCCGAGGTGAACGAGCAGAACAAGAAATGGTGTACGCTGCGCGGACTGCTGGATTTCAAAGGCTGCACGGCGATCCCCATCGAGGAAGTGGAGAGCATCGAGAGCATCCTGAAGCGGTTCAAAACGGGCGCGATGAGCTACGGCTCGATCTCCAGCGAAGCGCACGAATCGCTGGCAATCGCGATGAACCGCATCGGCGGAAAATCGAACACCGGCGAGGGCGGCGAAGACCCGGAGCGGTTCACTTGGACGAATGCGGAGGGCGACTCGAAGAACAGCGCGATCAAGCAAGTCGCCAGCGGGCGATTCGGCGTGACGAGTCATTACCTGACGAATGCGAAGGAAATCCAAATCAAGATGGCGCAAGGCGCGAAGCCCGGCGAAGGCGGGCAACTCCCCGGCACGAAAGTCTATCCGTGGGTCGCAAAAGTGCGGCACAGCACGCCCGGCGTCGGCCTCATCTCGCCGCCGCCGCACCATGATATTTACAGCATCGAGGACTTGGCAGAGCTGATCCACGATTTGAAAAACTCGAACCGCGCAGCGCGGGTGAGCGTCAAACTTGTCAGCGAGGTAGGCGTGGGCACGGTCGCTGCCGGTGTGTCGAAAGCGCACGCGGATGTCGTGCTCATCTCCGGCTACGATGGCGGCACGGGCGCTTCGCCGCAGGGCAGCATCAAACACGCGGGCATCCCGTGGGAACTCGGCCTCGCCGAAACGCACCAGACGCTCGTGCTGAACAACCTCCGCTCGCGCATCGTCGTGGAGACGGACGGGCAGCTCAAAACGGGCCGCGATGTCGTCGTGGCCGCGCTGCTCGGCGCTGAGGAATTTGGATTTGCCACCGCGCCGCTCGTCGCGCTCGGCTGCATCATGATGCGCGTCTGCCACCTGAATACCTGCCCCGTCGGCGTCGCCACGCAAGACCCGGTGCTGCGCAAAAAATTCACCGGCGACCCGGCGCACGCGGTCAATTTCATGAAGTTCATCGCGCAAGAAGTGCGGGAACTCATGGCGCAACTCGGCTTCCGCACGCTCAACGAAATGGTCGGGCGCACGGAGTTTCTGGAGCCGAAGCAAGCTATCGACCACTGGAAAGTCTCCGGCATCGATCTCAGCTCCATCCTTTACCAGCCAGAAGTCGGGCCGGAAGTGGGCCGCTTCTGCACGCTCACGCAAGACCACGGGCTTGATAAAGGGCTGGACCTCACCACGCTGCTCGACCTCTGCCAGCCAGCGATCCAGCGCGGTGAGAAAGTCAGCGCGACGGTTCCCGTTCGGAACGTGAACCGCGTCGTCGGCACTATCACCGGCAACGAAGTGACCAAAAAATACGGAGCCGCCGGACTGCCGGAGGATACGATCTCCATCAAGTTCGAGGGCAGCGCCGGGCAGAGTTTCGGCGCATTTATGCCGAAGGGAATGACGTTCACACTCGAAGGCGACGCGAACGATTACTTCGGCAAAGGCTTGTCGGGCGCAAAGCTGATCCTTTTCCCGCCCGCCGCGTCCACATTTAAGGCGGAGGAAAATATCATCATCGGCAACGTCGCATTTTACGGAGCGACGAACGGCCAAGCGTTCATTCGCGGAATGGCCGGCGAGCGGTTCGCCGTGCGCAACTCGGGCGTCACCGCCGTCGTGGAAGGCGTGGGCGACCACGGCTGCGAATACATGACCGGCGGCACCATCGTCGTGCTCGGCGCGACAGGCCGGAATTTCGCCGCAGGCATGAGCGGCGGCGTCGCCTACGTGCTCGATGAACGCGGGGATTTCCCGAAAAAGTGCAACCAGCAAATGGTCGCCCTAGAGCAACTCGACGACGAAGACGCCGCGACGCTCAAAGGCTTAATCGAAGAACACGCCATCAACACCAAGAGTACCCGCGCCGCGACAATCATCAGCGGCTGGGAAACGATACGGGCGAAGTTCATCAAAGTGATGCCCAAAGACTACAAGCGCGTGCTGCAAGAAATCAAAAAGGCCCAAGCCGCCGGACTAACCGGCGACGACGCCCTAAACGCCGCCTTCGAAGCCAACTCCAAAGACGCCGCTCGCGTGGGCGGCGGGTAGTCAGTAGAGGAAAATGGGGAGGCTTCACGGAAAACTATCGAACATGCCGCTAGGCTTTGGAGTGCGGGGGCTTGACCCCGCTTTCATTTCCGGCAGAGCAAGCGTCGTGAGTGATTCGATCCTCCCGCGCAGTTCAGCCTCTGACGTTTTCCCAAAGCGCGACGCGCAATCCCATGAAAGAAAAAGCGGGGTCAAGCCCCCGCACTCCAAAGCCTCGCGGCACTCACACGACGCTCTCGTGAGGGCCGTGGGGGGGTCCGCCGGTTTGCGGGTGCCCGGCCGCGGTTAACCCGGGTGGAGCCGCCCCAACGCGGGACGCCGCACGC
>JANMLS010000104.1:0-3446 GCA_031372675.1 Verrucomicrobiaceae bacterium | reverse complement strand
GTGCGGTCCCTACTGGTGGGGTGTTTCAAACCGCGGCCCCCCCGACCGGCCGACACCGCACTCCAAGGCGCTTCGCGCATTTCAAACACGAGTTTCCGGGAGTTCCCTTGAGCCACTATCCGGGATTCACAGCGGGCGATTTGCGCGGTAGAGCGGTGTCATGCTTAGACCTCGAAAGAAATATACGGTGTACGACCTTCAGCAATTGAAGGGCAGACGCTGCCTCACGCACATCCATGTAAAATCGCCGGAGGAAGCGGCGGCGGCGGAGCAGGCGGGCGTGGATTTGATGAGCTGTAGCTTCGACAGCCTGGAATCGCAGGCGCGTCTGCCCGCGCTCGTCGCAGCGGCGCCGGGCAGCTTTCTCTCCGGCGCGACTCCGCACGGGATGGCTTCGCAGGAGGAGGCGATTCGCGTGGGCTTTCGTGCGCTGGAAATGGGCGCGAGTTCGGTGTATTGCTCGGCGAGTCCGTTCATCATCGAGGCGATGGCTCGCGAGGGGATTCCGGTCGTGGGGCATCTCGGTCTTGTGCCGCGTCACGTCACTTGGACGGGCTGGCGGGCAATCGGTCGCACCGTGGAGGAAGCCGTGAAACTTCACGCAAAAATGAAAGAGCTGGAAAGCGCAGGCGCCTACGCTGCGGAACTCGAAGTCGTGCCGCACAACCTCGCAGCGTTTCTTTCCTCGCAGACGAAGATGCTGCTCATGTCGCTCGGCTCCGGCAGCGGTTGCGATACGCAGTTTCTTTTCTCGGACGACATCCTCGGCGACTACGACGAGCGCGCTCCACGCCACGCAAAAGCCTACCGCAATTTCGCCGAAGAAAACCGCCGTCTCCAGCAAGAGCGCATCGGCGCATTTCGCGAATACATCGCCGATGTGCAGGATGGCCGCTTCCCCGCCCGCAACCACCTCGTCGAGATGGACGACGCCTCGCTGAATGAAGTGGTGAGCAAAGTAGTCGGCGATAGCGAGTCGTAGCCCACGCAGAAAAGTGCTTTTTGCGTGTTTCAATATGCACGTTTTGCAATCACACATCGCGCCACTTTGAGAACCACGAAATCACATTCCCATTTCACCTGCTTCTTATGGATTTAACGCTCATCACATCCAACCTGCTCAATCCCCCGGTCCTGTTTTTCTTCCTGGGGATGATCGCGTGCTTTGTCGGCTCCGATCTAGAAATCCCGCAGCCTATCCCGAAATTTCTTTCGCTCTACTTGCTGCTTGCGATTGGCTTCAAAGGCGGTGTCGAACTCCACAAAAGCGGACTCACCACCGAGGTCTTGATCGCGCTCGGTGCCGCAATGCTGATGGCCGTCATCGTCCCGCTCTGGACGTTTTTTGTGCTCCGCAAAAAGTTCGATGTGAATAATGCCGCAGCAGTCGCGGCGACTTACGGCTCCGTATCAGCCGTCACATTTATCGCCGCCGGCTCGTTTCTTTCCCAGCTCGGCATCCCATCCGGCGGGCACATGGTTGCAGCGATGGCGCTGATGGAATCGCCCGCCATCATCATCGGCGTCGCGCTGGCGCGGAAGCTCGGCAATCCCGGCGGCGCAAAATCATCGTGGAGCCATCTCATGCGCGATGCGTTTGCGAATGGCTCGGTCATCGTGCTCTGCGGAGCGCTCGTCATCGGCGCAATCACGGGGGCAAAAGGCGAGAAGGCACTCAGCCCATTTACCAGCGATATATTTCGCGGGATGCTCTGCCTTTTCCTGCTCGATATGGGCATCCTCAGCGCAAAACGGCTGGGCGGAATCCGGCAATTTGGCTGGTTCCCCGTGGGCTTTGCGGTGCTAGTCCCGCTCGTGAACGCGACTGCGGCAGTCTTCCTCGCACGGCTCATCGGCCTCAGTGCGGGAGACGCGCTGATGTTCACGGTGCTTTGCGCCAGCGCCAGCTACATCGCCGTCCCCGCTGCGATGCGACTTGCGATTCCCGAAGCAAATCCGGGACTCTACGTCACCATGTCTCTGGCCATCACCTTTCCATTTAACATCATCGTCGGCCTGCCACTCTACATGGCCGCAATCAACCGCATCTGGAGCTAACCCATGCAAACCGTAAAACGCATAGAAATCATCGTGGACTCACCCGAACTCCCCGAACTCACCGCCACCCTGCGCGCCCACGGCGTGAGCGGCTACACCGTCTTCAGCTCGCTCACCGGCAGCGGCGACCGAGGCTCCCGCGCCAACGACGAGCCGGGCGGCGGCTCCGGCAACATCTGCCTTCTCACCGCCGTCCCGCCAGAAAAAGCCACATCACTCGTCGAAGCCATCCGCCCCATCCTCAAACGGCGCGGCGGCATCTGCCTAGTCAGCGACGCACAGTCGGTCGTGCATTAAAAACCTTGGCAATTTTACCCGCTAAAAAAAGCTGCCAAATACAGGCGGAATCTCGCGAGCTACGCAGCGCAAACTCGTGTCGCTTTCCAACAACCGACGATGAATCTCGGATTCGCTCTCCGTGGATTCCAACACCGCTTCGACCTGCTCTCGTCGCTCAAGAAACCTCTCGCGATAAGGATGCCGTTCATCCAGCCAGTGCGCGAGAAGCCGCATCCGCATCGCCGGACGCCGCCACAACATCCGCCCATACTCAAAGCGGGCGATGTCGTCGTAATTGGGATACTTTCCCCAAATCGCCGTGTGCTCATCAGCAGTCGTCATGGCGCAGGCGATAGCAGCCCGACAGCGGAAGCCCAAGCATCGTGTGCGCGGTCGCGCGGCTCATTTCGGCGACGCTTCGGCGCGAGCAAGTCATCCGGCGATGGCACCACAACCGTGAGAAATCCATAGGTATGAGTGGCTGTCCGCGCTTCCCAGCCTGCGGGAAATTCCCGCAAAACGTAATCGGGCATCAAGTTCACATGCCAGCCGTGCCGCTGCTCAAACTCGCTGCCAATCATCGCATCGTAGCAGTGCTCGGCGACCTCCTCGCTATCAGTTACCGGGTCCACATCCATGCTGTTTTCTGGGAGTGGTATGGAAATGCCACGTCGCGCAGCGTGCCACAATAACCCGCCGGAACCGATCAAAGTGAGCGCACCGGGTCCGGTCAGTAGGTCGCCCAATTCGGACAACCAATCTTCCACCTGTTTCGGATCACGTAATTCACGGCGCGGCATACCGCTTCGTCTTACGCCCGCCGCTCTTTGATCGCACTCAAAATATCCGCTACCGCTTCATCCCGTTTCTTCGCCCCGACTGCGCCTTTTCCGTGGAGGCGGATGCTTACGTTCCCCGCTTCGAGGTCGCGGTTGCCGAGCACGAGCATCGTGTGGACTTTGCGTTGTTCGGCTTGCTGGATTTTGCCCTGCATTTTGTCGCTGCCGTAGTCGCCTTGGGCGCGGACTCCGTGCGAACGCAGCTCGGCGACGATGCTTTTGCCGTATTCTACGAGCGGCTCGTCGGTGCCGATGGTGATGACGCTGACT